>CADBQJ010000299.1 GCA_902796785.1 Fibrobacter succinogenes | reverse complement strand
CTCGCGCTGACGCTCTTTTCGTCGCTTCTGGGCTACCTGGTCTGGAACAAGGTCCTCCGCCGGCTGGGGACGGTGGTCGCGAGCAACTGGATCTACGCGATTCCGTTCGTCACCGTGGCCGTCGCCGCGGCCACCCTCGGCGAACCGATTTCGCCCGTCGCGCTCGCGGGCGGCGCGGCGATCGCGCTCGGGCTCTACTGCGCGGGGAAGAATTAGGGATCAGGTCTTGGGGATCAGGGATCAGTGCGTAGTATCCGCTGCGCGCAAGGCAAGGAAAAAGGGCTCCGGAAAGGAGCCCTCTGTTTTTCGCGCCGAAGGCCATTATCCGCACTAAGACCTGAGACCTGACCACTGATCCGCTCCGAAGAGGCCTTTTCCGGCCGTTCGGCCGCGGGAGCTATATTTTCTGCGTGTCCTCCATCCACGCAGACCAGAAATTCCTCGAATCGAGCACGCTTTACACGTTCGCCGGAACGGGGCTCAAGGTCGTCTCCCCGCTGCTGACCGTCGTCGTCGCGCGGGTTTTCGGGAAGGAGGCGTTCGGGATCTACGTTTCGACCCAGCTCTGGGTCCTGACGATGAGCCGGGTCGCGGTCCTCGGACTGGACAAGGGGCTCCACTGGTTCATTCCGCAGAACAAGCTCGAGGGGCGTCCGCCGGCGCTCGGGCTGGTCTCGTCCGCCTGGAAGTCCCTGGCGATCGGCGCGCTGATCGCGGCCGTGGTCGTCGGCGGCTCCGCGCTGGGGCTGCAGCGGTTCTTCTCGGGCCTGAAGGGGCTTTCCGCCCTGGAGATCTCGCTCTACATCGTTTCGCTCCTCCCCTGGGTCTGGCTCCACCTCTTCGCGGGCGCCTCCGAGGGGAACCGCAAGCCGCAGTACAAGATCTTCATCAACGAGTTCGCGGTCTACACCGCCGCGCCGCTGATTTCGCTGGTCCTCGACGCCTGCGGCGTCTCGCCCGCCGTCTCGCTTCCGGTCGGCCTCGTGCTCGCCAACCTCTTCGGGGTGCTCGCCTACTGGCCGCTGCTGCGGCGGATGTTCCCCGACCTCCGCTGGCGCGACTTCTCGCCGATACCGAAGAAGCTGCTCTCCTATTCGATCCCGCTCGGCGTTTCGGAAGTGGTGACCGCGTTCCTGCTGCGCGCCGACCTCTGGATGGTGCTCGCGCTTCTCGGCCCGGAATACGCCGGCGTCTACGCGGTGATGGTGACCATCTCCAACGGCCTGCGGACGATCCGGCAGGGCTACAACCCGATTCTCCTCCCCGTGGTCGCGGGAATGGGCTCCGACCGCCTGAAGAGCGACCTGAAGCCCGTCTACTCCTACTGCGTGGCGATGGTGACGATGATCCAGCTCGTCATCGGATTCTTCATCGTCCTCTTCCCGGACGAGACGATGATGATCGCCGGCAAGGACTACGTCGTCGAGCCGCAGGTCCTCGGGATCCTGCTCGTGGGCAATCTGATCAACGGGATGTTCGGCCTGGCGGGCGCGGTCATCAACGGGCTCGGCAAGAGCCGCTTCATGCTGATGATGAACGCCGTCACGCTGGTCTTCGCGCTCGCGTGCAACCGGCTGCTGATTCCCGCGTTCGGGATGGCGGGCGCCGCCGTCTCGACGATGCTGTACCAGGGCCTCCAGAGCGTCTGGATGAACGTCTACCTCCGGCGGATGGGCTACTGGCCCTATTCGCGGTCGCTCCTCGCGCAGGTGGCGTGGGCGGCCGCGATGATCCTGCTCTACGTCGCGCTCAACGAATGGATTTCGCCCGACCTCCCCGCGAAGGCCGCGGTCTACGCGCTGGTCTTCGCCGGGCTCGTCGCCACCTTCTTCGCCCAGGGGCTGCGCGCCCGTCCGGGAAAGGGCTAGAACCGTGGCCGGATCCCCCGCGAAACGGAACTACGCGCTCGTCTGCGGCTCCTACCTGCCCGCCAGCGAGACGTTCGTCTACGGCCAGATGACGGGGTGCGAACGCTGGACTCCCGTCGTCCTGGCCCGCGACCTCGTCCCGACGCGCGCCCTCTTCCCGTTCCCGAAGGTCGTTTCGCTTTCCCTTCCCGAGAGGGCCCTCTGGTTCGCCGCGCGCCGTTCGCCGCGCTTCTCCGCCGCGATCCGGCGCGAGGGGGCGGAGTTCGTCCACGCCCACTTCGGCACGAACGGCGCGCTCGCCTTCCCGACGGCGCGGCGGCTCGGGCTGCCTCTCGTCACCACGCTCCACGGCGTCGACGTCGGCGTCCTGCTTTCGGAGCGCGTTCCCGGCAACTACCGCTGGTACGCGAAGATCGCCCGCGACATGCTGGACGGGTCCGCGCTCCTGCTGCCCGCCTCCTCGGAGCTGGCGGAAGCGGCGGTCTCCCTCGGCGCGGATCCGGAAAAGGTCCGGGTGCACCGCCTGGGCGTCGACCTCGCCGGGTTCCGCGCGGCGGACCGTCCGGACCGTCCGGCCCGGTTCCTGATGATCGGGCGGTTCGTCGAGAAGAAGGGGTTCGAATACGGCATCCGCGCGTTCGCGAAGATCGCCGGCGAAATCCCGGGGTCGACGATGCGCCTGGTCGGCACCGGCGCGCTCGACGCCGAGCTGAGGCGCCTGGCCGCGGATCTCGGCGTCGCCGACCGCGTGGAGTTCCTCGGCGTCCTGCCGCAGCCGAAGGTCGCCGCGGAGCTCGAAGCCTGCGACGTCCTGGTCGCCCCCTGCGTGGTCGCGCGGAACGGCGACCGCGATTCCGGGCTGATCGTCCTGAAGGAGGCCGCGGCCACGGCGATGCCCGCCGTGGCGACGATCTGCGGCGGCCTTCCGGAAATCGTGGACGACGGCGCCACGGGCTTCCTCGCGAAACAGCGCGACGTGGACGGGCTCGCGGAGCCGATGCTCGCGCTCGCGCGGGATCCGGGGCTCCGCGCGCGCATGGGACGCGCCGCGCGCGCCAAGATGGAGCGCGAATACGACGCGCGCGTCCAGAACGCGCGGCTCGAGGCGCTGTTCGACTCCCTGTTCTGAAAAGCCCTATTTCCGCGGCGCCAGCAGGTCGCGGTCGACCGTCCATTCCCACGCGTCGACGGCGGCGCGGATCTT
>CADBQJ010000298.1 GCA_902796785.1 Fibrobacter succinogenes | reverse complement strand
GACGGTGGTGATCGCGGCCGTCAGCGTGGTCTTGCCATGGTCGACGTGACCGATGGTGCCGATGTTGACGTGGGGCTTGGTGCGTTCAAACTTTGCTTTTGCCATGGCTGTTCTACCTCGTAGAAACCACTGCGTTGCTTCTCCGGTGACCAGCCGGTATCTTCGGTCGTTCCCGTCGATCAGAGGAAGCTTGACCAACGGTAGGCGCCAAATGTAGATAAAGCCCGGGGGCAATTCAAGGGTCGCGGAGGAATTTTCCGCGACTTTTTTACACGGCTCCGCCGATTCCGTCGTCCCACCCCTCTTCGAGGGGGGTGAAGGTGGCCGTGCCCCGCGTCACGGAGCGCAGCGCCACGGCGTAGCCGATCAGGCCGCCCATGGGCATCCTGGCCTCCAGGCGCCAGTGGTAGCCGTCGCAGTCCTCGGAGACCACCTTGCCGCCGCGGGCCATCAAATCGCCCAGAACGGCCCCGTGGTGCTCCGAAGGGGTCCAGATCTCCAGCCGGACGACCGGTTCCTCCACGCGGACGGACTGGCCGTTGCTCCTCAATCGGAGCAAATCGTCGACCATTTTCTTGAAGACGCCCGGCAAAAAGGGCTCCGTGAAGTGGATTTCATGCACCAGGACGCGGAGATGCGACAAAAAACCCTGTCCGAGGACGCCTCTTCGGGCCCATTCCTCCACGGCGGCGTCGAAAACCGCCTTCGGAAGGCCCGAATTGGCCGTTTCCGTCTCCATGACCACCGAAACCCCCTCCCCTTCCCAGGGAAGCAGGGAAAGGCGGCAATCGGCCCGGAAATCGCCCACTTCGCACTCCATGGAGAGGTCGCGCTGGGGGCGGCACCACCGCTCGCGGTGCTGGACCGCGGGGTTCCCCACGCGGAAGCGGAGCCCGAAGTCGCGCCGGAGCCGCTCCACCGCCACGTCGAGGTGGACCTCGCCCACGCCGGCGACCACCCAGCCCAGCCCGTCGGGGTCGGAGCGCACGCGCAGCGACGGGTCGGTGCTCCGGAGCTCCTCGAGCGCGGCGGCCATCTCGGAGGCCGACTGGTCGTTCTTCGCCTCGAGCCGCACCTCCAGGAGCGGCTCCTCCCAGCGGGCGCTTTCCCGCGCCACCACTCCCCCGCTCAGCTCGATCAGGTCGCCCGGGCGGTAGCGCGCGTCGGGCGCGCGCAGCGCGAAGACCTCGCCCGCCTCCACCGACGCGGTCTCCTCGAGCGCGGAGGCGCGCAGCGAGCGCATCCCCTCCAGCTCGGAGCGGTCGAGCGCGCGCATGGCCTGCGCCATGTACCAGCGCCCGAACGACGGCGTCCAGCGCGCGCGCACCACGCGCAGCGCGGCGTCGGAGCGGAGCGAGCGCCCCTCGTCGACGAACCACGAGACGCCGTTGAGCAGCTGGCGCACGCCCACGCAGCGCTTGGCCGCGCCGCACCAGACGGGAAGCACGTCGCCCGCGCGCAGCCGCTCGCGCAGCGCCTTCACGACGCGCGCGACGTCGGCCTCGCCGCGCGAGAGCCACGCCTCCGCCAGCTCCTCGTCGGCCTCGCCCGCGCGCAGCACCAGCTCCTCGTGGAGCTCGTCGGCGCGCGCCTTCAGCTCGGGCGGAATCTCCGAGGAGACGAACGCGCGCGGGTCGCGCGGGTCGTTGCGCAGCGCCACGCGGTTCAGGACGTCGACGACGCCCTCGAGATTTTCGCCGCTATACAAAGGCAGCGTCATGAGCAGCGGCTTGCGCCCGAGCTCGCCGCGCAGGCGCAGCAGCGTCTCGTCGAGGTCGCTGCCCGGCACGTCGAGCCGGTTGACGAAGACGATCGTGGGCACGCCCGCCTCGCGCAGCTTGTTCCACGCGCTCAGCGTCTGCGTCTGCAGGTGGCGCGTGCCCGAGACGACGAGCACCGCGCCGTCGAGCGCGTGGAGCGCGCCGCCCACCTCGGAGCCGAAGTCCACGTGGCCGGGGGTGTCGAGCAGCTGGATCGTGCCGCCGCGCCAGGTCAGGCGCTCCACGCCCGTCTCGATGGTGATGCCGCGCTCCTGCTCCTCGGGCAGGAAGTCGAGCGTGGCCAGCCCCTCCTCCGCCTCGCCGCAGCTGCGGATGGCGCCGGCCAGGTAGAGCATGCGCTCGGAGAGCGTCGTCTTGCCGGCGTCGACGTGGGCCAGGATTCCGAGGGTGCGCATCGGCGCCTCCCTAGCGGTAGTGTTCGAGGTTCTTCAGGACCTGCGGCACGTATTCGCTCCCGAAGAGCATCACGTGCACCAGGAGCGGATAGAGGTTCCAGAGGTCCACGCGGTCCTCCCAGCCGGGGGCGAGCGGGGACTCCTCCTGGTAGGCCGCGTAGAAGTCGGGGTGGAAGCCGCCGAAGAGCTTCGTCATCGCCAGGTCCACCTCGCGGTAGCCGTAGTAGATGGCGGGGTCGATCAGCACCGCCTCGTCGCCGTGGCGGATGAAGTTGCCGTACCAGAGGTCGCCGTGCAGCAGGGCCGGCGGCTCGTCGGGGATGATGTCGGGGATCTTGCGGAAGAGCTGGTCGAAGAGCTTGAGCGAGCTCTGCGGCATCAGGTCGACGTCGATGGCCGACTTGAGCAGCGGCTCCACGCGCTCCTCGATGAAGAAGGGGGCCCAGTCGCCGCGCGGCGCGTTGGACTGGCGGATGGAGCTGATGTAGTTGCTGTGGTCGAGCCCGAACGCCTTCCAGGTCTTCCGGTGCATGCGCGCGAGCCGGCGGCCGAACTCGGCGAAGAGGCCGTCGCCGCGGTCGAGGGGCTCCACGTATTCCATCAGCAGGAACGAGTACTTGCCGGCGTTCGCCTGGAGCAGCACCTGCGGGATGCGCAGCGTGCCGGTCTCGCGCAGGTGGTTGAGCCCGCGCTTCTCGGCCTCGAACATGCCGGGGAGGTCGAAGGCCACGTTGGCCTTGAGGAAGTAGGAGCCGGCCGAGGTGTCGATGCGCCAGGCCTGGTTCACGCTGCCGCCGCCGGCCTCGGTCTCTCCGCGCCACTCCACGTCGCTGCCGACGGTGGAGCGGAGGTAGTCCTCGACTGCGCCTTTGATTCCTTCGGGAAGCATACACCGAATATAAAGAAAAACCGTCCGCGGAGGAACCGCGGACGGTCGTTTTCCGAAAAGAGGCCGCCTACCAGCGGAAGTGGGCGAAGGCCTTGTTGGCTTCGGCCATCTTGTGGGTTTCGACCTTCTTGCGGACCGCGTTGCCTTCGTTGTTGTAGGCGGCGGCCAGTTCGTTGGCCAGGCGCTGGGCCATGGTGTGTTCGCTGCGCTTGGTGGCCGCTTCGACCAGCCAGCGGGAGGCGACGGCCTTCTGGCGGCGGGCGGGCACTTCGATCGGCACCTGGTAGTTGGCGCCGCCGATGCGGCGGGACTTCACCTCGACCTGGGGCTTGACGTTCTCGAGGGCGTGCTCGAACTTGCCGAGCGGGCCTTCGTCCGATTCGACCTTCTTGTCGAGGGCGTCGATCGCGGAGTAGACGATGCGTTCCGCGACGGTGCGCTTGCCGTCCTTGAGGACGACGCCGATGAACTCGGTGACGAGCAGGCTGTTGAACTTGGGGTCGGGCAGAACGGCCCGGAGCTGGGATTTGCTGCGGCGCGACATTACTTCTTGTCCTTCTTGGAGTCCTTGGGACGCTTGGCGCCGTAGCGCGAACGGGCCTGACGGCGGTCGTTCACGCCCTGGGTGTCGAGGGCGCCGCGGATGATGTGGTAGCGAACGCCGGGAACGTCCTTCACGCGGCCGCCACGGATCAGGACGATGGAGTGTTCCTGAAGGTTGTGGCCTTCGCCGGGGATGTAGCACGTCACTTCCATCTTGTTGGAGAGACGCACGCGGGCGATCTTGCGAAGGGCCGAGTTGGGCTTCTTCGGCGTGGTGGTGTAGACGCGGGTGCAGACACCGCGCTTCTGGGGGGCGCTGCGGAGGGCGGGGGACTTGGTCTTGACTTCGACCGCGGCCCTACCCTTACGGACCAGTTGCTGGATGGTTGGCACTTTTTCAGACCTCTCTAAAAACGGTTCCCAAATCTAGGCATCTCTTCGACCGCGGTCAAGGGTAAACGGGGCCCAATTTACATGTCCTGGGCGCCCATTTCCTCCTCTTCCGCCCCTTCTTCGCCCTGGGCGCTCTGGGCGAGGATCGCGTCTTCCGCGTCCAGGTCCTTCACGCGCAGCTGGCGCATCAGGGGGGCGCCGGTCCCGCTGGGGATCAGGCGGCCCATGGTCACGTTTTCCTTCAGACCGACCAGGTCGTCGCGGCTGCCCTCGATGGCGGCCTTGGTGAGGACCTTGGTGGTTTCCTGGAACGCGGCGGCCGAGATGAAGCTGTCGGTGCCCAGGGAGGAGCGGGTAATCCCCTGAATGGTGGGCCGATAGACGGCCGGACGGCGCCCTTCGGCGATTGCGCGCTCGTTGATCTGCCGCAGGCGGAGGCGCGAGACCTCGTCCTGCTCGTTCAGTTCGGTTTCGCCGGGGTCGACGATCTCGACCTTCCGCATCATCTGGCGCACGATGCACTCGATGTGCTTGTCGGAGATCACGACGCCCTGCAGGCGGTAGACCTTCTGGATTTCGGTGACGACGAACTCCTGGACGGCCTTGGGGCCGTTGACCCGGAGGATGTCCTTCGCGTCCTCGGAGCCGTCGCAGAGCTTTTCGCCCGACTTGACGCGGTCGCCCGCGTGGACGGCCAGGTGCTTGCCCTTCGGGATGAGCGCCGAGCCGGAGGTCGCGAAGACCAGGTCCACGCCCTTGCGGGGCTGGCCGGAGGCGGTCTTGCGCTTGCCGGCGCCCTCGGCGTCGGCCGCGCCTTCGGCGGGTTCCTCGACGGCGACCGTGCGGTCCTTGTTGAGCTTGTTGGCCATCCAGACGGCGCCGGTCGCCTTGGAGACGCGCAGGTCGTCGGGGATGGCGCCGTAGGCGGCCTTCTGGTCGGCGTTCATGCCGTTCCAGAGGTCCATGTCCTCCTCGGAGAGGATGAACAGGCGCTGCTTGCCGTGCTCGAGGGCCCCTTCCTGCACCACGCCGGAGACCGGGCTGATGACGGCCGGGTCCTTCGGGGGACGGGCTTCGAAGAGCTCGGCCACGCGGGGCAGGCCGCCCGTGATGTCGCGGGTCTTGGTGGCGGAGCGGGCCAGCTTGCAGACGATGTCGCCGACGCCGATCGTTTCGCCGTCCTCGACGACCACGATGCCGTCGGCGGGCAGCTGGAAGCTGCCGACGCGGGTGCCCGCGGCGTCCACGATGTTGACGTGGGGACGCAGCTGGCCGCGGCGGTCGACGATGACGCGCGTGGTGCTGGCGCCGGTGTTTTCGTCGTAGTCCACGTGGTAGGTGCGGCCTTCGACCATCTGGTCGTACTGGACCTTGCCGGCCACCTGGGTGACGATGACGGAGTTGTAGGGGTCCCACTGGAAGAGCGCTTCGCCCTTCCTGACCGCGACGGGCCGCAGGGTCGTCCCCTGGTCGTCCAGCTCGAACTTGGAGAGTTCGGCGCCGTAGGGGACCGGGAAGCGGCCGCGCACGATGCGCTCGGCGTCGGTCACGACGGCTTCGCCGCTGCGGCTGACCACCACGGGCACGCCGTCCTTGTCGCGCTTGACGACGACGACCGACTCGTAGGAGAGCGTGCCGTCGACGGGGGCCTTGCGGGTGTTGTCCACGGCAAGGCGGCTGGAGGCGCCGCCGATGTGGAACGTGCGGAGGGTGAGCTGCGTGCCGGGCTCGCCGATGGACTGCGCCGCCAGGACGCCGACCGCCTCGCCGATGTCGACCTTGCGGCCGTTGGCCAGGTTGCGGCCGTAGCACTGGGCGCAGACGCCGGAGGGGGCCTCGCAGGTGAGCACGGAGCGGACGACGACCGACTCGATGCCGGCGGCGTCGATGGCCGCCACGGCCCGTTCGTCGATCATGTCGCCGCCCTTGACGATGACTTCGCCGCTGACGGGATGGAGCACGTCCACGGCCGCCACGCGGCCGAGGATGCGTTCGCCGAGTTCCTCGACGACGTCGTCGCCGTCCTTGACGGCGCGCATTTCCTTGCCCTGCGTCGTGCCGCAGTCGTCCATGGTCACCACCACGTCCTGGGCCACGTCGACCAGTCGGCGGGTCAGGTAGCCGGCGTCGGCGGTCTTCATGGCCGTGTCGGCCAGGCCCTTGCGCGCGCCGTGCGTGGAGATGAAGTATTCCATCACGTTCAGCCCTTCGCGGAAGGAGGAGCGGATGGGGTTTTCGACGACTTCCTGGCCGCCGAGCTGCTTC
>CADBQJ010000297.1 GCA_902796785.1 Fibrobacter succinogenes | reverse complement strand
CGGCTCCGCTCCCTGCAGCGTCTGCGGCAGCATCTGCATGTAGGCGTGGAGGATGCTCGGCGCGACGACGGAGGCCCCTTCCCACATGGTGTGGAGGACGTGCTCCGCGCCGCAGAGCGCCCATTCGCGGTAGGAGGCTGCGGTCTGCGAGGAGGGCTGGAGGGGGCGCGCCGGGGTGCGGACGCCGTTCGCGTCCACCCGGAACATCGCCGTGGGGACGGGGAGGCGGATCACGTCGACGTCGGAGAAGACGACGCGCCCGCGGATTTCGTCGGCCAGCGGCGAGCGGAGGAGCATCGAGGCCTCGGGGTCCTCGAACCGCTCGATTTCGTAGCCGTGTGGAATGCCCTCCGCCGCGACGGCCTTGGCGAATTCGGCGGAGATCCCCTTGCGGACCCGCTCGTCGGGGCAGGAGAGGACCAGCGTGCTCGGGAAGGGGCCGCCGTGGCGCCAGTGCCCGTTGACCGCGGCCTGGCCCGAGACGGGCTGCTGGCCCGTGGGGAGCTCGCGCAGCATGCCGTCGTCCAGGATCGCGACGTCGCGCGAGAGGTTGCCCTCGTGGTCCACGAGGTTCCGTCCGGGGGCGCTCTTCCCGTCGAAGGAGGAGAGGGCGGGGAGGTCGTAGAGGGCGAAGCCCCGCGGGAGCAGGCGCCGTCCCAGCGCGGAGACGAGGTGGCGCGGCCCGGCGCCGTCGCCCAGCTGCATTTCGCGTTCGCCGCCGAAGAGCGCGCTGCCCAGCGCGGACCAGACGAAGGCGCCCGCGGCGTCGCCCGAGAGGAGCACGGGCCCGCGGTAGGGCTCCTCCTGCGGAAGGCCGCGCAGGCGGTCGAGCGCGTCGGCCCGCTCGGCCAGGAGCTTCCCGGCGCCGGCGAAGTCGATCTCGTCGGGGGAGAGGCCCATGTCGCGCCAGTAGTCCCAGAGCGGCGTTCCGTCGTCGGCCTGGACGAGGAGCGCGCCCAGCGCGAGCGCGCGGCGTTCGTCCGTCACGGAGAAGGAGCCGCGGCTGTCCACGGCGTAGCGGCGCGTGGAGGAGATTTCGAGCGCCACGGGGGCCTCGACGAGGAAGGGGCGGCTTTCGGCGAAGCGGCTCGCCTCGACCAGGGCGGCGGTCCACTTCGCGGTGTCGACCTCGAGCGGCGGGAGCGTGTCGACGAGCGAGTGGCGTTCGGGGAGGACGAAGTCGGGCCCCGGCGGGCGCGAGCGGGGATGCGACTTGAGCCAGGCCCGCTTTTCGGCGAGGTTGCGGACGGCCTGGCGGAAGGCGTCGTCGAACATGGCCCAGATCGCGCGGCGCAGCAGCAGGCTGTCGCCTTCGGCGGAGACCGGAAGCGCGAAGGGGAACCCCTCCGTGGCCGTCCCCTCGAAGCGCGAGTCGTCCAGCTCCGGCGACCCCACGCGGATCTCGACGAGGAGCGCCGGGTCGGAGGCCCTGCGCGCCGGCAGGGCGAGCCCGCGCCGCGCCCCCAGCGAGACGGCGTCGCGGACCGCGAACCGGACGGCCAGGTAGTAGGGGCGCGTCCCGTCGGGCGCGACCAGCGAGTCCTGCGCGCGCTTCATCTCCGCGCGCATGGCGCCGAGGACCGCCGACGCGTCGGTCGCGGCGGAGGCGGAGGCGCAGAGGAGGAGCGCCAGGGCGGCGAGAAGGCGCTTCACGGCCGTTCCTCCGGAGGCGGGAGCGCGGGGCGCGGGATGGAGCGCGCGGGCTGGATCTCCGCCTCGAGGTTCTCGAAGAGGAGGTCGGGCGCGATGGACGAGACCGGCACCCAGCCGCTTTCCGCGCCGCAGTATCCGTTGAAGAGGGCGGGGCGGTCGGAGGCGCCGACGAGCTGCGAAAGCGAGGTGAGCGGCGAGCCGGAGAGGTTGAGGCCGCGGACCAGCTCGTCGGGGCGGCCGTCGGTCCAGACGCGCACGGCCGAGAGCGCCTGCAGCTGGAAGGTCTGCGGAAGCGAGCGGCCCGTGATGGTGTATCCGCCCTGCAGCTCGCGGACGACCAGCCCGTAGGGGAGCCCGCGCGACTTCGCCATCGCGACCAGCCGCTCGCGCAGCGCGGAGTAGGGGACCGGCGCGGAGGTGGAGAGGACGGTGACGCCCATGCGCGAGACGGTACGCGAGTCCTGCCCGCGCCCGTGTCCGTTGCCGCGGTCGCCCGCGGCCGCCGTGGAGCTCCCGTCGAGGAAGCCGACCAGCTTCCCGTTCTCGATCAGCCGCGCGCGCATGGCCTTCGCGCCGTCGTCGTCCACGGCGTAGTTCCCGTGGAGCGCCTGCCCGTCCCAGCTTTCCAGCGAGGGGTCGTCGGCCAGCGAGAACTGCTCGCCGGCCACGCTCTCGCCGCGCTTGCGGAGGAAGGTCTGTCCGTCGGTCTGCCGGCGGAGGCGGTGGCTCTCCAGGCGGTGTCCCAGCACTTCGTGCACGTAGACCGCCGCGGCCGGCCCCTCCAGGAGCGCGGGGCCCGCGTAGGGCTCGCCCGCGGGCGCCCGGCGCAGCGAGTCGAGCCGGAGCAGGAGGGAGTCGATCGCGCGGGCCAGGAGCGCCGTGTCGAGCGACTTGGGGAAGGAGTCGGTGGTCCAGGTGCGGCTCTGCTCCAGGACCATGCCGTCGTCGGAGAGGGTCCGCAGCGAGACGACGAGGTCGCACGACGAGGTCGCGCCGCGCGAGGCGGGGCGGTCGGAGAAGGCCATGCGCTTGGTCGAGACGACGCGCGCGAGCGAGATCTCGGAGTCGAGCAGCCAGGGGCGGCCGAGGAAGCGGCGCGAGAGGTCGCGGAGCTGTCCGGCCACGCGCTCGCCGTCGGCGGAGTCGGGCAGCGCGGGCGCCGGGGGCTCCAGCACGGGCGAGGGGTCGCCGGGCGGCGCGAAGTCCAGCCCCGCGGTCTCGCCGGGGATCAGCGCGTCGCGTTCGCCCTTGAGCTGCTCGAAGTGGTGGCGCGCGCCGCGGAAGGCCCACAGGAAGGCCTGCCGGGCCTCGCGGTCGTACCAGGGGGCGGAGAAGGCGGGAGGAAGCTCGGCCTGCGCCCCCGCGACGTCGGGAACGGCCTCGTCCCAGTGGAGCGGGCGGTTGGAGGCGAAGGCGGAGTCGCCGAAGACCGCCCGCGCGGAGAGCGTCCGGCGCGTCCACCGTTCCCGCGAGACGATCGCGCCGCGGTCGGCGCTCGCGCTCCAGGAGCCGAAGTCCTCCACGTCGAGCTGCAGCCGAAGCAGCGGGTCGGGGGAGAGCGGGGCGAGCTCGTCGCGGTTCGCCGCGACCGCCTTCTCCATCCATTCCAGAAGCGCGTCGGAATCCGGCGCGGGCGCGGTCTCCGCGAGCAGCGGGACGGCCGCCAGGAGCAGCGCCGGCAGGCGCGGGCCGGCGCGGAAGATCATTTCACGTCCCCCTTGCGGAAGCACTCGCGGATGCGCGCGAGCGAGAGCTTGAGGACGATGCTCGAGCCGTCGGGGGCGATGTAGGGGTTGCCCGTCCCGAAGAGGTCGTCGAGAAGGGCGTTTCCCTCCTCGGCGGAGAGCTCGCGCTCGTCGATCGAGGCCTTCTTCGCGAAGGAGAGCGCGAAGCGGTCGCAGAGGGCCTCGTCCAGCTCGCCGCATTCGGCCTCGGGGTCGGAGGCCATCCCCTTGACGGTCGCGGCCGCGGCGCCGGGCGTCATTTCGGGGGGAGTCGCGCGCATCTGCCAGGAGTTGGTCCCGAAGGGCTCGATCTCGAATCCCAGCAGGGCGAGCGCGTCGAGGCTGCGCTCCACCCACTGGCTCTGCGCGGGGGAGAGCTCCAGCAGCTCGGGGAAGAGGAGCTGCTGCGAGCGGTTCTCGCGGCTCTGCATGCGGCGCCTGGCCTGCTCGAAGAGGATGCGCTGGTGCGCCGCGCGCTGATCGACGAGGAGGGCGCCGTCGGCCGCGGGAGCGACCAGATAGGCGCCCCCGACCTGGAGGAAGCGCGCGGCGGGCTCCGCGCCGGGGGCCGGCGCGACGGGGCCGGGGTCGGGCATCCGGAGCACGCGCTCGCGCTGCTCCGCCTCCGCGAAGAGGTCGCGCGCGAGCGATTTCGTCTCCTCGTCCGGCTCGGGCTTCGCCGACCAGGCGAAGTTCTTCCATCTGGCGAGCGCGCCGGTCGCCGCGCCCGGCCTGCCCGG
>CADBQJ010000296.1 GCA_902796785.1 Fibrobacter succinogenes | reverse complement strand
GGGCGCACCGTCGGCGCGGGCGTCTACACCATGCGCATCTCCATCGGAAACGAGGTCCGCAACTTCCAGATCGGCGTCTCGCGGTCCCGGCGCTGATCAGCCGGCCGCGGCGCCTTCGTCGTCCGTGAACTTCCGCGCCACGCGCGGAAACTCGTCCTTGCAGCGGAAATAGGCCTCGACCACGCGCGGGTCGAAGTGGCGCCCGCTCTCCTCGCGGAAGAGCTTCTCCACGCGCTCGACTGGCCAGCCCTTCTTGTAGCAGCGGTCGGCGGTGAGCGCGTCGTAGACGTCGGCCAGGGCGCAGATGCGGGCGAAGAGCGGGATCTCCTCGCCCTTGTATCCGTGGGGATAGCCCGTGCCGTCGAACTTCTCGTGGTGGCATCCGGCGATCTGCGAGGCCACCCGGAAGATCTCGCCCTTGGACTTCAGCAGCAGCGCCTCGCCCGTCACGGTGTGGCGCTTCATCTTCTCGTACTCGTTCTCGTCGAGCGCGCCGGGCTTGTTGAGCACGGCGTCGGGCACGCCGACCTTGCCGATGTCGTGGAGCGGCGCGGCCAGGCGGATCATGTCGCAGTCCTTCACCGGGAGCCCCATGGCGCGCGCCAGGACGTAGCAGAACTCGCCCACGCGCTTCACGTGGTTGCCGGTTTCGTGCGAGCGGCTTTCGCCCGCCTCGCCCAGCATGTGCACCAGCTCGTTCTGGGTGCGCTCCACCTCGCGCAGCAGCACCGCCGTCTCGAGGCTCTTGCCCGAGTAGGTGGCGGCCATCGAGAGGAGCCGCACGTCGGCTTCGGCGAAGCCGGCGCCGTCGCCCAGCTTGTTGAGGGCCTGGTAGACGCCCAGCACCTCGTCGGAGCTGTCGAAGATCGGGATGACGAGGATGTTGCGGGTGACGTACCCGGTGCGCCTGTCGATCTCCGCGTTGAACCAGGGGCAGTGCGAGGGGTCGTTGACCGTCAGCGGCCGCCTTTCGCGGATGCACTCGCCCACCGCGCCGCGGTCGACGGGCATGCGGAGCGGCTCCACGTCCTGCGCCACGCGCGTGTAGAGCTGCCCCGCCTCGGCGTCCACCAGCCAGAGGGTGCAGCGTTCGCACTCCACCAGCGAGCGGGCCATGTCGGCCATCAGCAGGAGCAGGCGGTCCACGTCGTGCTCGCCGGCGATCTTCGAGAAGTATTCGAAGGCCAGGCGGAGCGACCGTTCGCTCCGCATCTCGTGGCTCCTCTCCGGGACCTGGGGCATCAGTTTCCTTTCGGAAGAATTCCCTTTTCGGAAAGCACGTTCAGGATCTCGTCGAGGTCGGCGTGCTGGACCTGGAAATCGAGCTTGCCCTCGATGGTGTAGACGTCGATCTCGAACCGGTCGTCCGTCCAGCGGACGCGGAGCTGGTTCGACTCGGTCATCGCGTCCAGCCAGTACTTGGTCGCGGCGGCGTCGTAGTTCTTGTCCTCCGTCACGGGGCGGTCGTCCTCGAGCACGATGTCCGTCAGGCCGCGCTTGCGCAGCGCGGTTTCCATCTGGGCCAGGCGGAAGCGGGTGTGGTCGCTCATCTTTACCTCCAGGTGCGGCTCAGAGGACGCGCGCGATGCGCTCCAGAGCCCGTTCGACGTTCTCGCGCAGAGCGAAGGCGCTCAGGCGGAAGTATCCCTCGCCGCAGGCGCCGAACCCGGCGCCGGGCGTGCCGACGACGTTCGCGCGCGTCAGCAGCCGGTCGAAGAAATCCCAGGAGGATTCGCCGTTCGGCGTCTCCATCCAGATGTAGGGGCCGTTCTCGCCGCCGTGGACCTTGACTCCCAGGCCGCCCAGGGTCCGGCGCACCAGGTCGGCGTTGGCCATGTAGTAGTCGACGTTCGCCTGGCACTGGCGCCGGCCTTCCGGGGAGAAGACCGCCTCGGCGCCGCGCTGCACGGGGTAGGAGACGCCGTTGAACTTGGTGCAGTGGCGGCGGTTCCACATGGCGTGGAAGGGCGACTCCTTCGGGACGACGACGTAGCCGCAGCGCACGCCCGTGAAGCCGGCGTGCTTGGAGAAGCTGCGGAACTCCACCGCCACGTCGCGGGCGCCCTCGATCTCGAAGATGGAGTGCGGCAGCGCGGGGTCGCGGATGAAGGCCTCGTAGGCGGCGTCGAAGAGGATGACGACGTCGTTGGCGCGCGCCCAGGCCACCCACTTCTCCAGCTGCTCGCGCGTCATGACGGCGCCGGTGGGGTTGTTGGGCGAGCAGAGGTAGACCACGTCCACCTTTTCCTCCGGCAGCTCCGGCGCGAAGCCGTTTTCGGCCGTGGTGGGCAGGTAGACGAGCCCTTCGTAGGAACCGTTCGAGCACTTGCCGGTGCGGCCGGCCATCACGTTGGTGTCGACGTAGACCGGATAGACCGGGTCGGTCACCGCGATCTTCGCGTCGGCGCCGAAAAGTTCCTGGAAGTTGCCGGTGTCGCACTTGGAGCCGTCGGAGACGAAGACCTCGTCGGGCGAGATCTTCGCGCCGCGCAGGGCGAATTCCGCCGCGATCGCCTCGCGCAGGAAGGGGTAGCCCTGCTCGGGGCCGTAGCCGCGGAACCCTTCGGGGGTTCCCATCTCGCGCACGGCCTTCTCCATCGCCTCGCAGATCGCCTGCGGAAGCGGCAGGACCACGTCGCCGATCCCCATGCGGATGATGTCGGCTTCGGGGTGCGCGGCCTTGTAGGCGGCGGTGCGACGGCCGATCTCGGGGAAAAGATACCCGGCCTGGAGTTTTGCGTAATTTGAGTTAACGCGCGGCATGCTCGCTCCTTCGGCACAAAAGTAGAAAAGAGGAAAAGGCGAAAAATGACCTTTT
>CADBQJ010000295.1 GCA_902796785.1 Fibrobacter succinogenes | reverse complement strand
GATCGCCAACGTCCTGCTGAGGCTCGTCAGCCTGGGCCGCGCCGACGCCTTCGGCTTCCCGGCGGTCAACAAGCTGGAGTGGTACATTTTCCACGCCGTCGCCTGGGACTGGCTCTGGTACCTTCCCTTCTTCGCGCTCCTGGCACTCCCCGCTCTTCTGGGGGACCGCGTCTCCGAACGCGCCCGGCTGGTCTGGCGGCGCGGGCTCCTCGCGCTTCTCTGCGGAATCCTGATGCTGACCCTGGTGGACCAGGAGGTCTACCGCTTCATGGCGATGCACTTCGACCGCAACATGATGGCGACCTACGGCAACGGCTCGAGCGTCCGCGAGATGTTCCACATGCTCGGCGGCGACCGCTCCGTCCCGTGGCTCCCGCTCGTCCTCTTCTTCGCCGGCCCCGCCGTCTTCCTGCTGGTCCGCCGCGCGCTCCTTCCGCGGATCGCGAGCCTCCGGAAGCAGGCGGTCGCGATCCTGGCGCTGACGCTCGTCTTCTGGCTCTACGTCGACGTCATCTGGACCGGCGGCAACCGCGAACGCCGCCTGGCCCCCGTGGTCAAGGTGCTGCTCCTCCCCTCCGACCGGCCCGTGGAGCTGGACGACGCGGAGTTCGCGCGCCTGGAGGCGGACTACCGCGCGCAGTGGCTCGCGGAGCAGGGCGACTCGCTCTGGGCCTTCCCCGACCCCGCCTATCCCTACCTGCGCGTCCCGGCGCGCCTGGCCTGCGCGACGGCCCCCTCGCCCCGCTGCGACGAGGACGGCGACGGCGACGGCTTCCCGCTGCGCGAGGACTGCGACGACTGGAACGCGGAGATCCGCCCCGGCGCGGCCGACGTCCCCTCGAACGGCGTCGACGAGGACTGCAGCGGCGCGGACGAGAAGCCCTGGAACGTCGTCCTCGCGATCCTCGAAAGCCACCGCGCGGTCAACAGCGGGCTCTTCTACGGCGAGGGGAGCTGGGAGCGCGGCACGCCGCTGCTCGACTCGCTCGCGCTCCGCGGCGAGCACTGGAGCCGCATGAACGCCGGCGGCGTCCCCACCATCGGCGCGCTGACCTCGATCCACCTGGGGATGCCCGACCATCCC
The DNA here is from genome assembly GCA_902796785.1 of Fibrobacter succinogenes. GTDB lineage: Bacteria > Fibrobacterota > Fibrobacteria > Fibrobacterales > CADBQJ01 > CADBQJ01. The sequence goes on along the minus strand of CADBQJ010000295.1, from coordinate 10,050 downwards.
GGGCGCCACATCTCCAGCTCCTGGACGCGCCTCTCCTCGAAGTCGTTCGTCGAGATCTTCCGCGACGCCGGCTACGTCGCCCGCTTCTTCACGAGCGCCGACCCGGGCTGGGACAACCAGACGCCCTGGCTCAACCGCTGGTACGACTCGTGGCACTACGACCGCGCGCTCGAGGACGACGCGGCGATGGCGGCGAACCTCGCGCGCTTCGCCGCCGATTCGGTCGACCGCTCGCGCCCGTTCCTCCTCGCGCTGATCACGAAGGTCAACCACTACCCCTTCAACCGCGTGGAAGGGATGGAGCCCTATCCCGACACGCTCTCGCTGCAGGGGCGCATGCTCCGCACGATGCGCTACACCGAACGGGCGGTCGAGGCGATGGTCGACTCGCTGCGCGCCGCGGGGCTGATGGAGCGGACGCTCCTGGTCGTCCTGGCGGACCACGGCTTCTCGCTCGGGCAGCGCCCCGAGGAGCACGGCAGCGGGCAGATCGGGAACGGACTCCATTCCGAGCACACCTGGATCCCGCTCGTCGTCGCCGGCGACCACCCGCGCCTGAAGGCCGGGACGCGCGAGGCCGCGCCCGGATCGCAGGCCGACCTGGGGCCCACGCTGCTGGACCTCGCGGGGATCGCCGCCCCCAACCACTTCACGGGCCACTCGCTCCTGCGCCCGAACCGCTCGAACTCCTCGGGCCTGGTCCTGCACGGCCACGAGATCATGAAGGAGGACGGGAAGTTCCGGTTCCACACGGGCTGGAACGGCCGCGAGCGGGCGCTGGGCGACGCGGTCTACGACGCGAACCTAGACCGCAACGAGATGCGGAACCTGCTGGACTCCGTGCCGGAGGCGGCGGCCGAGTTCGGGCGGATGCGCGACCGCGCGACGCTCCACGCCTGGCTGGTCGAGCGCGACCTGGTCTGGCCGAAGGAAGGCGAGTAGGGAATCAGCCGCGCTCGAGCGCATCGCGCCCGGAGATGGTCTTCCAGGCGAGCCTGTGGACCAGGAGTGCCCGTTCGCCCGGCTCGGCGTCGAGGAACTCCGGAGTCAGCTTCGCGGCCTTCTCCTTTTCGTTCGACGAGCACCAGTGGACGAGGTAGGCGCCTTCGGGCATCGGCCGCTCGTGGCGGCAGAAGAAGCGGTGCGTCTGGCTCGGCGGGACGGCGTAGAAGGCCTCGGGCCCGAGCCGCGCCATCCCCTCGCCGCCGGTCTCGGCCCAGACGCGGTTCATCAGGATCGGCCCCAGCCCGTAGCGGACCGCCGGGTCGGTTTCGGGCACCAGCTCCAGCGCGCGGCGGAAGAAGGGGTGCCCCGCCTCGGCGCCCAGCACGGCGTTGTTCAGCTTGCGGACGCCCCAGACCTTCGAGAGGGCTTCGGAGAGGGCCTCGCCCGCGCGGCTGGCGCGCAGGCAGCGGGAGTTGACCCGGGTCAGCCCCCACGAGGCGAGGAAGGCGGCGTATTCGGGGATCATCGAGGCGCGGAAGGGGGCGCCCTGCACCCGCTCGTCGTCGGCCTTGAAGACCAGCTCCTCGCCCACGAACCCGCGTTCGCCCAGGAGCGGCTCCATGGAGCGCAGCGCCAGGACGTCGAAGTCGGCGTAGATCCCGCCGAAGCGGTTCAGCACCAGGTAGCGCCAGACGTTGGAGCGGCCGGCGGGGTAGTCGTCGGCGACCGATTCCAGCACCCGGCGGATCCCCTCGGGGTTCGGGACCCCCTCGAGCAGCTCGTCCAGGTCCAGTTCGCGGAAAACGACGCGCGAGAGCGTCTCGAGGGAGCGCCAGTGCTCGTTCGAGGGCGGGTCGGCCCAGTGGATGACGGCCTCCGCGCCCGGATTGGCCAGAAGGAGCGACTCCACGGCCAGGCGGTTCACGTAGGGGAAGCGCCTGCCGATCCAGATCAGGTGGAAGCGGTACGGGATCACCTCCAGAAGATAGAATTCTACATTTCCCCGACCCCCCGGCCTCTTCCGCCGGACGGAAACGACAGTCGACCTTTCACCTTTTTCACTATTCCCCGACCGGGAGCGCGGAAATGGATTATTCAGCCCTGATTTCCCAGGAGCTCAAGCTCGAGGCCAAGCGGGTCTCGGCGGCCCTGGCCCTCTTCGACGACGGATGCACCGTCCCCTTCGTCGCCCGCTACCGCAAGGACCGCACCGACGCCCTGGACGAAATCCAGCTCCGCGACATCCAGCACCGCTACGAGTACTACAAGGAGCTGGCCGAACGCAAGCAGACCGTGATCTCCACGATCCAGGAGCAGGGGAAGATGACCCCCGAGCTGCTGGCGCAGATCGAGGCCTGCGTCGACAAGACCGTCCTCGAGGACCTCTACCTGCCCTACAAGCCCAAGCGCCGCACCAAGGCGATGGTCGCCCGCGAGAACGGCCTGGAGCCCCTGGCCGAGCTGATCTGGCAGCAGGAGCCCTCCACCAACACCGCCGAGGAGATCGCCCGCATCTACCTCAACCCCGAGAAGGGGATCGGCGCCCCCGAGACCGCCATCCAGGGCGCGCTCGACATCCTGGCCGAGCGCATCGCCGAAACCGCCGAGTACCGCCAGCGCATCCGCGAGCACGCCGAGCGCGAGGGCAAGCTGGTCTCGAAGGTGCGCAAGGAGTTCGCGCCGAAGATCGGCGAGGACGGCCAGCCGACCGGCGAGGTCAAGCGGACCAAGTTCGAGAACTACTACGACTTCTCCGAACGCGTGGCCACCGTCCCCGGCCACCGCGTGCTGGCCATCCGCCGCGGCGAGAAGGAGAAGGTGCTGCGCCTCTCGATCGAGACGGACGACGCCCGCATGATCGCCGCGCTCAAGGCGCACGTGATCAAGGGCGAGACCATCTGGTCGCCCTGGCTCGAGAAGTGCTGCGAGGACGCCTACGTCCGCCTGATCCAGCCCGCCATCGAGACCGAGGTGCGCCTGATGCTCAAGGAGCGCGCCGAGAAGGAGGCCTTCGGCGTCTTCAGCCGCAACCTCCGCAACCTGCTGCTGGCCCCGCCGGCCGGCCACCGCGGCGTGCTGGCGCTCGACCCCGGCTTCCGCACCGGCTGCAAGGTGGCCGCGATCGACGCGAACGGCAAGTTCCTCGACCACGCCGTCATCTATCCCACCGAACCCAGGAACGACTTCGCCGGCGCGGCGAAGACCGTCCGCGAGATGGTGGAGAAGTACGACCTGAAGATGGTCGCCATCGGCAACGGCACCGCCTCGCGCGAAACCGAGGCCTTCGTCTCCAAGGCCTTCGCCGGCCGCGACAACGCCCCCATCCACGTGGTGGTGAGCGAAGCGGGCGCGTCGGTCTACTCCGCCTCGCCCGAGGCGATCTCCGAGTTCCCGGACGAGGACGTCACCACGCGCGGCGCCATCTCCATCGGCCGCCGCCTGCAGGACCCGCTCGCCGAGCTCGTGAAGGTCGACCCCCAGGCCATCGGCGTGGGGCAGTACCAGCACGACGTCAACCAGGGCGAGCTCAAGAAGAACCTCGACGAAGTGGTGGAGTCCTGCGTGAACAGCGTGGGCGTGGACCTCAACACCGCCTCGGCGCCGCTGCTCTCCTACGTGGCGGGCGTCAGCAAGCCCATCGCCGCGGCCATCGTCAAGCACCGCGAGGCCAACGGCGCCTTCAAGACCCGCAAGGCGCTCCTCGACGTCCCGAAGTTCGGCCCCAAGGCCTTCGAGCAGGCCGCCGGCTTCCTGCGCATCGTCGACGGCGAAAACCCGCTCGACGGCTCCGCCGTCCATCCCGAGAACTACGCGCTCGTGGAGAAGATGGCCGCCGACCTCGGCATGCCCGTGGCGCAGCTGCTGCGCAACCACGACGCCATCGCGAAGATCAAGGCCGACGACTACGTGGGCGAGGCCGCCGGCCGCCGCACGGTCGACGACATCCTCGAGGAGCTGGAGAAGCCCAACCGCGACCCCCGCTCCGAATTCCGCTACGCCCACTTCGACGACAAGATCCAGACCATCCAGGACCTGGTGACCGGCTCGTGGATGGAGGGCGTGGTGACCAACGTCACGCAGTTCGGCGCCTTCGTCGACATCGGCGTGCACCAGGACGGCCTGGTCCACATCTCCGAAATCGGCGAAAAGTTCGTCAAGAACGCCATGGACGTCCTGAAGGTGGGCGAAGTGGTCCGCGTGCGCGTGAAGGCGGTGGACCCCGCGCAGAAGCGCATTTCGCTCTCGATGCGCAACCCCGACGAGTCCGAGCGGTACGACCGCGGGCGCGGATTCCGCGGCCACGGCGACCGCCCCGGCCAGTCCCGCCCCGGGAACGGGAAGTGGCACGGCCGGCCCAAGGACGACCCGAAACTGCGCCCCACGGCCACCATCGCCGACCTCAAGGCGCACCTCAAGGGCAAGGACGACGGCCGGAACCGGCCCGTCCAGGCCGCCCGTCCGGTCATCAGCATCAAGTCGCTGATGCGCAAGGGGCGGTAGGCCGCCCCGACTTGACCGACCGGGCCGGGAGAGCTATCTTTGCGCAGTCGTTTTACGAAACGGCCGCGGCGGGTTAGCTCAGTTGGTAGAGCAGTGGAATCATAATCCACGTGTCGCTGGTTCGACCCCGGCACCCGCTAGTCCGAAGAAAAGCCTCCCCGCCGCGGGAGGCTTTTCGCTTTCGGGCGGATTTCCGCGCTCCCGGCGGGGCCCCGCGAATATAGATTGTGGACATGCGCCTCCTTCCCCTCCTCGCCCTGGCCGCCGCGCTGGCCGGCTGCTCGCTGTTCGACTCGTCGACCCCCGCGGACGAGCCCGAGGGCGGCGAAGGCGGCGCCGTCCGGCCGGACGACAAGGCGGCGGAGCTGTTCCGCGAGGGGCGCGTGCCGCGCTTCGACTTCGAGCTGTCCGACTCGGCCTGGACCTGGCTGAACGAACACGCGGCCGACGAGGAGTACGTGCCCGCGCTGCTGCGGGTGGACTCCGCGGAGGTGGGGACGGTCGGGCTGCGCTACAAGGGCTCCTACGGCTCGCTCTTCAACTGCGTCCAGGGCGGGAAGATCGTCTGCGAGCGGATGTCGTTCAAGGTCGACTTCGACCGGTACGACTCGACGCTCCGCCTGCACGGGCTGAAGAAGCTGAACCTCCACTCCCTGCGCGGCGACGGCAGCCTGCTCCGCGACCGCGTCTCCTACCGGCTCTACCGCGAGATGGGGGTGCACGCCCCGCGCGCGCAGCACGCCTTCGTCTCGATCAACGGCGGACCGGCGGGGCTCTACGGGATGATCGAGAACGTCGACGGGCGGTTCGCGAAGTCGCGCTGGAAGGATGTCGACGGCGGCGAAGGGAACCTCTACAAGGAAGTCTGGCCGCGCGGGACGAACGCGACGTTCTTCGAGAACGGGCTCAAGACCAACGAGGGCGCCTCGGTGCAGGGGATGCTCGACTTCTCCGCGGCGCTCCTCCGGGCGGACCGCGACCTGGACCGCGCGCTGCTGGAGGAATACGTCGACGTCGGGCGGGCGCTCGACTACCTGGTGGTCGACGTCGCGATCGACAACGTGGACGGCTACCGCACCTTCTACTGCGGCGGCCGGCCGAACCGCGTGGAGGACTGCTCCCCGCACAACTTCTTCTGGTACGAGCGCGGGGACGGGCGGTTCGAGCTGATTCCCTGGGACCTCAACGCGACGTTCTTCGTCCGCACCTGGCTGGGGGACTACCCGGAGTGGAACGACACCGCCGTCTCGTGCGCGAAGCCCGTGCGGACGGGCGACAACGTCTTCTGGCATTCGGCCTGCGACCCCTGGTTCCGCCTGCTGCGCCGCACGGCGGCGCCCGAGTATCGCCGGGCGGTCGAACGCCTGCTCGACGGTCCGCTGGCGCCCGGCGCGATCGAAGGGTGGATCGACTCCTGGGCCGGGGAGATCGCCGCCGACGTGGAGCGCGACACGCTCCACTCCGTCCATTCGTGGAGGAGCGCGGTCGACGAGCTGAAGGCGGTGGTGGCGCTGCAGCGCTGGAAGATGGAGCGGCGCCTGGAGGGCGTCCCGCCCGCCGTCCCCTACGTCCATCCCGCGCGGACCAACGGCTTCGACTTCGATCCGCTCTTCGCGCCGATCGTCGCGGCTGCCGGCGCCAGCGCGGAAAGCGAGCTGCGCGCCTCCGTCGACGCCGAATCGCCGATCGCGGGAGAGGGGAGCCTGCGCCTGGAGTGGACCTACCGCAACACCCTCGGCGGCGACGGCAAGCCCGTGCCGTGGGGGTCGTGGGGCGGCTGGACGATGGAGTGGACCTCGCCCGCCGAGGCCGACCTGCGCGGCGCCAGGGCCATCGCGTTCGACTATCGCGCCTCCGACCTGCGCAACTTCAACGTCGACATCCTCAGCTCGCGCTACAAGGACGGCGTCTACCGCTACTGGGGGCGCACCTTCTCCGTGACGCCCGGCGGGCCGCAGCCGCAGTACCTCCCGCTCGACTCCGCCTCGCTCCGCTACGCCTGGACCGGCGCCCCCTACACCGCCGAGGGCGACGGCCATCCCCCGCTCGACTCCATCCTGGCCCACGTCACCGGCCTCTACCTCTACCCCTCGCAGGTCGGGCTGGGCGCGACGGGCGTCTATCCCGAGGGCAAGTCCGACGAAGGATGGATCGAAATCGACGAATTGCGCGTGATTTACGGCGATTAGCGAAAATTCTACATTTGCGCCCCTGAAAACCGGAACAGGAAAGACGAGCGCACAATGGACGAAACGGCCGAAAACGAAATCCCCGCCTTCGACGAAATGGGCCTCTCCGAAAGGACCCTGGAGGCGCTCCGCGCCAAGGGCTTCGTCCGCCCGACCCCGATCCAGGCCCTGACGATCCCCGCGCTGCTGAAGGCCGAGCGCGACCTCGTGGCCAGCGCGCAGACCGGCACCGGCAAGACGGCGGCCTTCGGCATCCCGCTCGTGGAGCGCCTCTCGCGCGGCGACCGCCCGCAGGCGCTGGTGATGGCCCCCACGCGCGAGCTGGCGCTGCAGGTGGCCGAGGAGATGGAGAGCCTGCAGGGCGAGCGCGGCGGGCTCCGCTTCGCCACGGTCTACGGCGGGCAGTCGATCTCGCAGCAGGCGCGCGAGCTCCGGAGCGGCGCGGACGTGGTGGTCGGCACCCCCGGGCGCGTGAAGGACATGCTCGGCCGCGGGCTGCTCGACATGGGCGAGGTCCGCTGGTTCGTCCTCGACGAGGCGGACGAGATGCTCAAGATGGGATTCATCGAGGACGTGGAGGAGATCCTCGCCGCGGCCAATCCCGAACGGCGCGTGCTCCTCTTCTCCGCCACGATGCCGAAGCCCATCCTCCATCTGGCGGAACGCTACCTCGGCGACTACGAGCTGCTTTCCGTGAAGTCGGAACAGAAGACCTCCGACCTCACGCGGCAGTACGTGATGGAGGCGCCGCGCGACTGCAAGGGGCTCGTCCTCTGCCGCCTGATCGACTCCGAGCCGAAGTTCTACGGGCTCGTCTTCGCCCCCACCCGCGCCCACTGCGACGAAATCGCCCGCGAGCTGGCCAAGCGCGGCTTCTCCGCCGAGGCGCTCCACGGCGACCTGAGCCAGGCGCAGCGCGAGAAGACGCTGGAGCGCTTCCGCGAACGCCGCATCCGCATCCTCGTGGCGACCGACGTGGCGGGCCGCGGCATCGACATCCCCGAAATCACCCACGTGGTCAACTTCGAGCCCCCGCGCGAGGTGGACGCCTACGTGCACCGCGTGGGCCGCACCGGCCGCGCCGGCAGGGAAGGGGTCGCCGTCACCCTCGTGGGCGGCGGATGGGACTGGAAGCGCATCGAGAAGATCCGCGCGATCACCCGCGCCGACATCCAGCCGCTCGAGATCCCCTCGGTCGAGCAGATCGCCCGCGCCAAGAAGAAGGTGCTGGGCGACGCCCTGCGCGAAGCCGTCGCGAACGGGCTGGACGAATCCGCGCTCGAGTTCGCCGACGGCCTCCTGGGCGAGACCGGCGCGCGCGAGCTGGTCGCCGCTCTGCTCCAGACGGGCTGGGCGCGCGACTTCGACGCGGGCCGCCATCCCGAGCTGCCCGAGATCCGGCGCCGCGTCCCCCGCGGCGACCGCGCCCCGCGCCGGCGCTTCCGCGACGACGAGGAGTTCGACGCGCGGAAATACGCCCGCGGGCGCCGCGACGACGACGGCCGCGGGGAAGGGCGCGACGGCGACGAACGCCCGGCCCGCTCCGAATACCGCTCGCGCTACGGCAAGCCCGACCGCTACGTCCGCAAGCCCGCGCCGCGCTTCCGCGACGACGAACGCGAAGAGGGGTTCGAAGCGCGCGACCGGGGCGGCGACCGTCGCGACCGCGAGGAGTTCCGGCCGAACCGCCGGCGATTCTCCGACGACCGCCCGCCGCGCCGCCGCGACCGCGTCGAAGACGGGGAGTTCGCCCCGCGCGGCGACCGCGAATCCTTCCGCGACCGCGGCGACCGCGGCGACTGGCGCCCGAAGCGCCGCCGGTTCGACGACCGCGCCGACCGCGAGGAGCGCTCCTTCTCCCGCGACCGCGCCGACCGCCGCCCCCCGCTCCGGAGCGCGCCTCCCGCGCGGCCGACAAAAGAGGCTCCGGAAGCGCCCGTCCGCAGGAAAAAATCGGCCGCGCTCCTCGAGTCCGACGTCGTGCAGGAACCCGGCAAGCCGCTCACGCGCGCCCAGCGCCGCGCGATCCAGTTCGGCCACAAGCTCGACGAAAACGGGAACATCGTCGCCACGCGCGGGAAGAAGGGCTAGTCCGCCCTCCGCGCGTCCTTCGCGCCGTCACGGCCTGTAGATCTCGCGGGCGACGCTCTTGAATCTCCGGTGGATCCAGCCGTACCAGAGGTCCGGCCGTTCGCGCACGGCGCGCTCCGTCGTCCGGCGCGCCAGGTCCGACGGGGCCTCGCCCTCCTCTCCCGCGGCGTAGACCACGCGCCAGCGTTCGGCCGCGCCGGTCATCGCCAGCCCGAAGACGACGGGCGGCCGTCCGGCGCGCCTCCAGAGCGCGTCGGCCAGGCGGGTCGTCCTGCACGGGAGCGAGAAGAAGCGGTCGTCCGCCCCGCGCGGTCCGGGGTCCTGGTCCATCATGACGCCGACCACGCCTCCCCTCTCCACGCGCGACGCCGCCTCGAACAGCCGGCCCGAGAAGTCGGCGGCCGGCGCGTTCCAGAGCGCGCGCCTGCGGTCCAGCAGCCGCTGCGCGAGACGGCTCTTCTGCGTCTGCGCCGAGGAGAGGATCCGCATCCCCGCCTCCGCGCACCCGCGCGCCACCAGCTCGTGGTTCCCGAAATGGGCGCTCAGCAGCAGCCCGCCTCCGCGCAGCCGCTCCAGCGCGCTCCGCGACCCGGGGTCGGTCTCCTCCAGCCGGCGCAGGTCGCCGTCGACGAGCGTCGCCAGGTCGTCGGCCATGTTGCGGACCAGCGCGGCGTAGCGCGTCTCCTCCGGAAGCTCCAGCCAGGCCCGCAGCGGGTCGTCCGCAGCCAGCGCGCCCAGCACGCGCGCGCAGTTCGCCCGGAAGACGCGGCGCTTGCGCTCGAGGCGCAGGCCGGTTTCGCGCAGAATCGGGCGGAGGAGCGGGATCATCGCCCATAAGATAGACACGGAGCGCGGCATCTATATTTGTCCGCATGGAAGAACCGAACGCCGAAACCCCCGCGTCCCCGAAGAAAGGCGTCGTCCGCCGGCTCTACGACTGGGTGCTCCACTGGGCCGACACCCCCTACGGGACGCCCGCGCTCGGCGCGCTCGCCTTCGCGGAATCGAGCTTCTTCCCCGTGCCGCCCGACGTGCTGCTCATCGCGCTCGGCATCGGGAAGCCGAAGCGCAGCTTCTTCTACGCGCTCGTCTGCTCCTGCGCCTCCATCGTCGGCGGCCTCCTCGGCTACGCCATCGGCGCGCTCCTCTGGGGCGCCGTCTCGGAATTCTTCTTCCGCTGGATCCCCGGCTTCACCCCCGAGGTCTTCGGTCGCGTGCAGTCGCTCTACCTGCAGTACGGCTTCTGGATCGTCTTCGCCGCCGGGTTCACGCCGATCCCCTACAAGGTCTTCACCATCTGCAGCGGCGTGATGTCGCTGAACCT
>CADBQJ010000294.1 GCA_902796785.1 Fibrobacter succinogenes | reverse complement strand
CCATCTTGCCCGTTTTTCAGCGTGTCAACGATGACTCCACCGCAAGCGACTTCGATTCCGATGCCGTCGATGACACGACCTATACAGTTCTGTCCCGGCGAGCCATCTTGGCCATTCGCGCCGTCCTGACCGTTCTGGCCATTAGCGCCGTTCCGGAGGGTATCGACCACGACTCCACCGCAAGCGACTTCGATTCCAACGCCATCGATGACGCGGCCGATGCATGAGGAGCCATCTTCGCCCTTCACGCCCGGGAGGCCCTGCGTGCCGGGAGCGCCGTCGTTGCCGTCAGCCCCGTTCCGCAGCGTGTCGAGCACCGTGCCACCGCAGGAGACTTCCACGCCATCGTCGACGATCCGCGCGGTGCAGGAAGAGCCGTCTTCGCCCTTCACGCCGGGAATGCCCTGCTTGCCTTGTGCGCCCGGCGTTCCGTTTGCGCCAGCATCGCCTTGATCGCCCTTGTCGCCCTTCTCGCCTTTCAGCACGCCCCATTTGTTGTCAGGGCTGCAGACATAGACCTGCGAGTCTTCGAGGTTCAGGACCATGTCGCCGGCGGCGCACTTGCCCGCCTCCTGCAGATTGGCGACGGTCTGCAGTCCGGTGACGTTCGTCGTTTCGTCGCCGCAGGAGGCGAGCGCCAGTGCGGCGAGGGCCGAGGTCGCGAGCAGTCCGAGTTTCAGGGTGATCGACTTCATGATTGGTCTCCTTCGTTTCTATCCAAGGGCGAGTGCCCAGACACGGCAATGGTTTCGCATTGCCGCATCGAGTCTGGAAATGTCGAAGCTGGTCTGCGCAGCGTGATCCGCGCACGACGAAGAGGCCGCGCGGCAGGTGGCTGCGCGACGGCGGGTTTGAATGGATTGTAAACTAGAGTTTACGCGGGGGGGGGTAATTCGGATTACACGCGGACAGCGCGCGTTCAAGACGCTGCGGCGCTTGCCGTTTTCCGCGACGGTTCCGTCCCCTCGGTTTTCCATGTGAAGAAATCTACACCCGTACCCCTTGGGCGAGTGACACTTTTTGTGCGATTTCCGCGCGGTCGCGGCCGCGGGACGGCCGGAATCGCGCCCCGGTCGCCGGTCGAGGTTCAGTCCCACAGGATGCCGCGCGGGGCGGATCCGTCGTCGGGCTTTTCCTTCGCGAGGTCGAACTTCTTCTGCAGGATTTCCTGGCGCCGTTTCTGCGCCTCCTGCGCGGCCTTGAACTTGTCGTCGAGCGCGGAGGAGCGGTGCTTCTGCTCCTCGAGGAACGCGCCCAGGTCTTTGAGCTCGCGCTTGAACTCCTCGTGCGAGAGGATTTCGCCGGTCGCCTCGTCCACGACGATCGTGGCCTGGCAGCAGGGGCATTTGACCTTGAGCGCCATGTTCCCCTCCTACAGGATCCTGAGCGCGTGGCCGACGCTCTTCTTCGGGTCGAGCTTGACGAACGCGCGGTTGCCTTCCCACGTGTACCGTTCGCCGGTCAGCTGGTCCTCCACCTGCCAGGCGCCCCAGGAGGGGAGCCCCAGCGCCTCCATGTCGAACGAGCACCAGGCGCTCTGGATGTGGTAGGGGTCGAGGTTGACGACGAAGAGCATCGTGTTGCCGGTCTTCGCGTCGCGCTTGGAGTAGCAGGTGATCTGCGGGTTGTCGGCGTAGTGGAAGCGCAGGTTCGTGTACTCCGCCATGGCCGGGTTCTCGCGGCGGATGGCGTTGAGCCGCGCCACGAAGGCCTTGATGTTGCCGGGCCTGTTCCAGTCGCGGACCTTGAAGTCGTACTTCTCGGAGTTCGCGAGCTCGTCCTTGATCCCGCCGGGGAAGGGCTCGTTCTCGCAGAGCTCGAACCCGTTGTACATCCCGTAGGCGCTGTTCGTCGTGGCGGCCAGCATCAGCCGGACCATGAAGGCCTCGCGCGGCGCGTTCCAGAGGATCTTCGGGTGGATGTCGGGCGTGGTGGGGAAGAAGATGCCGCGCATCGTCTCGGCGAGCGGCTCTCCGGTCAGCTCGCGGAGGTACTCCTCGAGCTCCTGCTTCTCGTTGCGCCAGGTGAAGTAGGTGTAGCTCATGTCGAAGCCGACCTTCGCCAGGCGCTTCATGATCTTGGGGCGCGTGAAGGCCTCGGCCAGGAAGACCACCTCGGGGTGGACCAGCTTCACCTCGCGGATCAGCCATTCCCAGAACTGGAAGGGCTTGGTGTGCGGGTTGTCGATGCGGAAGCAGACGAAGCCCTGGTCGACCCAGTGGAGGATCATGTCGCGGATCTCGGCCCAGAGCGCCTTCCAGTTCTCGTTGAAGTAGTCGTAGGGGTAGATGTCCTCGTACTTCTTCGGCGGGTTCTCGGCGAACTTGATGGAGCCGTCGGCCTCGTGG
>CADBQJ010000293.1 GCA_902796785.1 Fibrobacter succinogenes | reverse complement strand
TGCGCCACCTGCTGCGCCGGCTGCAGAACCAGATCCTCAACCCGAAGGTGCTCTGCGTCCCGCCCGAGCGCGTGATGGAGTGGGCGCGGACGCTGGCGAAGACGCGCGGCTGGGAGGCCGAGGTGCTCTACCTGCTCGGCTGGATCGCCGGAAGCTCCGAGCCCGGCTCCGCGCAGTGGAGGCAGGCGAAGCTGGCCGAGGCGATGGTCCGCCTGCGCATGGGCGCGATGCCCTCGATGGCAGCCGACATCCTGCGCGACCTCGCGAAGACCGGCGACGCCTACGGGAAGCGCGCGGCGGAGATCCTCGCGAAGACCGGAACGAAGGGGGGAGCGTGAACGACGGATCCGAAAGCGCCTTCGCCGCCGGCGACTGGGCGGTGCTGGTCCTCTACCTCGCGGCGACGCTGCTGATCGGGCTCCGGGCCTCGCGCGGCAACGGCACCTTCCGCGAATACATGATCGGCGGCGGCACGATGCCCTGGGTCGCCGTCGGCGTCTCGCTCATCGCCACGTCGGTGAGCGCCACGACGTTCCTCGGCGCGCCGGCCGACGTCTTCGGCGCCGACATGACCTTCCTGATGTTCCAGTTCGGCGCGCTGGTCTCGATCTTCGTCGTGGGCGCGTTCTTCATCCCGCGCTTCGCCCGCTCCGGCGCCACGTCGGCCTACGGGCTCCTGGAACGGACCTTCTCGCGGCCCGTGCGCCGCCTGGCCGCGGCCTTCTACGCGCTCCACCTGCTGCTGCGCACGGGCATCCTCCTCTTCGGGCCGTCGCTCGTCCTCTCGGCGATGCTCGGCGTCTCGGTGGAGAGCGCGATCCTCGTCACCGCGGTCGTGGCCGTCTTCTACACCTGGCACGGCGGCTTCAAGGCGGTCATCTGGACCGACGTGATGCAGTTCTCCGTATTCTTCCTCGGCGGGATCCTCGTGCTCTGGATCGTGGCCGGGCGGACCGGAGGGTGGGCCGAGATGGCCGCCGCCGCCTCCGCCGCTGGCAAGACGCGCTGGTTCGTCCCCTCGCTCGACCCGACGGACGCGCGCACGCTGCTCTCCGCCGGCGTGGCCTACGCGTTCCTGGAGATCGCCATCCGCGGCTGCGACCAGCAGTTCGTGCAGCGCTACCTCTCGTGCCGCGACGTGAAGGCCGCCAACCGCTCGAGCGTCCTCTCGATGGTCCTGGGCGTGCTGGTCTCGATCCTCTTCTACTGGGTGGGCGCCGCGCTCTACGTCTTCTACCGCTCGAAGGCCGTCGCGCCGCTGCCCGAGTCGGTCGGGATCAACGAGGTCTTCCCGTTCTTCATCGTCCACGCGCTTCCGGTCGGCGTGCGCGGCGCGATCGTGGCCGCCATCTACGCCGCCGCGATGAGCTCGCTCTCCAGCGCCATCAACTCGCTCGCCAACACCGCCGAGAACGACCTGCTCTGCTCGCCCGAGGACGACCCGCGCCGGCTGGCCCGCGCCCGCCGGTGGACCGCGCTCTGGGGCGCGCTCGGGGTGGTCGCCGCCTTCGTCGCCGCGTCGCAGCGGGGGTCGCTGCTCAAGAGCGCGCTCTTCTTCACCGGGCTCTTCACCGGGCCGCTGCTCGGGCTCTTCCTCTTCGCCTTCTTCCGCCCGAAGACGCGCCCCTCGTCGCTGATCGCGGGGCTCTTCGGCGGGATGGCGGTCCTCTCGCTCTTCTCGCCCCCGCCCTTCTCCTGGGCGTGGAGCCCGCTCTATCCGCTGGCCTGGACCTGGAACCCGCTGATCTCGCTGTGCGGAATGGCGCTGGTCGTCCTGGCCGTCGACAAGGCGCGCGACGCGCTCGCGGGCCGGGGACACGGCGATGGGCGCGCTCAAGGCTGATTCCGCCTGGCTTCCGACGACCGCGCGCGAGATGCGCGAACGCGGCTGGGACCGCCCGGACGTCGTGGTGGTCTCGGGCGACGCCTACGTGGACCATCCCTCCTTCGGGACCGCGGTCGTCGCGCGGTGGCTGGAGCGCCTCGGCCTGAAGGTCTGCGTGCTCTGCCAGCCGCGCTGGGACTCGTGCGAGGCCTTCCGCGAGTTCGGGGAGCCGCGGCTCTTCTTCGCGGTCAGCGCGGGCGCCATGGACAGCATCGTCTCGAACCTCACCGGCAACGGGCGTCTGCGCTCCGAAGACGCCTTCTCGCCCGGCGGCGACCCGCTCTTCCCGCCCGACGCGAAGGGGGCGCGCCTGCGCCGCCGCCCGGACCGCGCCACCATCGTCTACGCCGGCCGCGCGAAGGAGGCCTATCCCGGCGCGCGCGTGATCCTCGGCGGCGTGGAGGCCTCGCTCCGGCGGTTCGTCCACTACGACTACCAGCAGCAGAAGCTCCGCGCCTCCGTCCTGCCCGACTCCAAGGCGAACCTGCTGATGTTCGGCATGGGCGAGCGGGCCTATTCGGAGATCGTCGCGCGGCTGCGGGAGGGACGCGACCTCTCGGGAATCGACGGGACCGTCGAGCGCTTCTCCCCGAAGGAGTACGAGGCGCGCAAGGCCGCCGGCGCGTTCCCGAACCTCGTGGAACTCCCGTCGTGGGAGGCGATCTCGCGCGACAGGGCGGAGTTCCTGCGCGCCGAGCTGGCCGTGGACCGCAGCTCCCGCGCGCCCGCG
>CADBQJ010000292.1 GCA_902796785.1 Fibrobacter succinogenes | reverse complement strand
GAGATGAAGTATTCCATCACGTTCAGCCCTTCGCGGAAGGAGGAGCGGATGGGGTTTTCGACGACTTCCTGGCCGCCGAGCTGCTTCACGGGCTTCTGCATCAGGCCGCGCATCCCGGAGAGCTGCTTGATCTGCTCGCGGGAGCCGCGCGCGCCGGAGTCGGCCATCATGAAGACGGGGTTGAAGCCGTCGCGGTCGCCCTTCAGCTGCTCGAACAGCAGGTTCGAGATGTCGCCGGTGATGTGCGACCAGGCGTCGACGACCTGGTTGTAGCGTTCGCCGTCGGTGATGACGCCGTTTTCGTACTGGTCGAAGATGTTGTCGACCTGCTTCTGCGTCTTCTCGAGCATCGCGCCCTTTTCGGGCGGGATGATCATGTCGCAGATGCCGGCGGAGATGCCGGAGCGGCCGGCCCAGTAGTACCCGAGGTTCTTGATGTCGTCGAGGTACTGGACCGTGCGGGCGTTGCCGGCCAGGCGGTAGAGGTCGTCGATGGTCTTCGAGATGCTCTTCTTGCTGAACTCGATGTTGGCGAACCCGAGGACGTCCTGGGGCACCTTCGAGTTGACGATGCAGCGGCCCACGCTGGTTTCCAGCAGCGTGTCCTCGAGCAGCTCGACCATGTCGGCGCGGGAGCCGGCCTTCACGACCGATTCGGCGCCGGTGCGCACGCTGCGGACCTTCGTGTCGCGGAAGAACTCGGAGCTGTAGACGCGGCGGCCCTTCGCGAACCGCACGAGGATGCTCTTGTTGAGCGAGACGCGGCGGTGCGTGTAGGCGCGGGGCTCTTCCTCCTCGATCGTCCAGTCGCGGAACTTCTGGCCGACGGTGTCGCGGTAGTCGCGCCAGGCGTCGTCGGCGTCGGAGTTGTAGGCCTGCAGGGCCTCGTCCTCGCTGTAGAAGCGGTGGAGGCTGCGGTGGTAGTCTTCCTTCTCCGCCAGGGGCCAGACGTTGCCGTCGGGCTTGCGGTTGCAGCGGATCTTGGAGAGGTAGTAGAGCCCGAGCACCATGTCCTGCGCGGGCACCGCGATCGGCTTGCCGGAGGCGGGGTGCAGGATGTTGTTGGGGGCGATCATGATGACGCGGGCCTCGAGCTGGGCCTCGAAGCTCAGCGGGAGGTGCACGGCCATCTGGTCGCCGTCGAAGTCCGCGTTGAAGGCGGCGCAGACCAGCGGGTGGAGGCGGATCGCCTTGCCTTCGATCAGGCGGGGGTAGAAGGCCTGGATGCCGAGGCGGTGCAGCGTGGGCGCGCGGTTCAGGAGCACGGGATGGTCGTTCAGGATCTCCTCGAGGATGTCCCAGACCTCCTGGTGGCCCTTGTCGATGTAGCGCTTGGCGGACTTGACCGTGCCGGCGTAGCCGTCCTCGGTCAGGCGGTGCACCACGAAGGGGCGGTAGAGCTCGAGGGCCATGTCCTTGGGCAGGCCGCACTCGTGCATCTTGAGCTCGGGGCCGACGACGATGACCGAGCGGCCGGAGTAGTCGACGCGCTTGCCGAGCAGGTTCTGGCGGAAGCGGCCGCTCTTGCCCTTCAGCAGCTCGGAGAGCGACTTGAGGGGGTGGCGGGACTCGCGGCCCGCGCCGGCGCGGCGCTTGCTGTTGTCGAACAGGGAGTCGACGGCCTCCTGCAGCATGCGCTTTTCGTTCCGCAGGATCACCTGGGGGGCCTTGATCTGGATCAGCTTCTTCAGGCGGTTGTTGCGGTTGATGACGCGGCGGTAGAGGTCGTTCAGGTCGGAGGTCGCGAAGCGGCCGCCGTCCAGGGGCACCAGCGGACGGAGGTCCGGGGGCAGGACGGGCAGCACGTCGAGGACCATCCACTCGGGGCGGTTGGAGGAGCGGCTGAAGGCCTGCACCACCTGCAGCTGCTTGAGCAGGTCGGCCTTGGTGTTGAGGGCGGCCTGTTCCTTGATCTCGCGGCGGAGGCGGGCGGCCACCTCGTCGAGGTCGATCTCGGCCAGGAGGCGGCGGATGGCGCTGGCGCCCATGTCGACCTCGAGGTCGCGCTTTTCCTCCATGAAGTCGCGGTAGTCGTTCTCGGTCAGCAGCTGGCCCTTGGCGAGGTCGGTGTTGCCGGGGTTGAGGACCACGTAGTGCTCGTAGTAGACCACGCTCTCGACGTTGCCGCGTTCGCCGGCGGCGTTGCCGTAGAGGGTGAAGCAGGTCTTGCCGTAGGCGGCCTTGCAGAGCAGGTTGATGATGTTGGGCGCGCCGCGGAAGAACCAGATGTGGACCACCGGGATGGCCATTTCGATGTGGCCCATGCGCTTGCGGCGCTCCTTGGCCTCGGTCACTTCGACGCCGCAGCGGTCGCAGATGACGCCCTTGTAGCGGATCCGCTTGTACTTGCCGCAGTTGCACTCGTAGTTCTTGACCGGTCCGAAGATCTTTTCGCAGAAAAGACCGTCCTTCTCGGGCTTGAACGAGCGGTAGTTGATGGTCTCCGGCTTGGTCACTTCGCCGTAGGACCAGTTGCGGATCACGTCGGGAGAGGCGAGCTGGATGGAGACCGCGCCCTTGTTCTGCTGGATGTCGTTCTGCTGTTCCATCATCTTCTTACTCTCCGATCTTGATGTCGAGGCCGAGCGCGCGGATTTCGCGGATCAGCACGTTGAACGACTCGGGAATGCCGGGTTCGGGAGTGTTCTCGCCCTTGACGATCGCGTTGTAGATGTTCGTGCGGCCCACGGTGTCGTCGGACTTGACCGTGAGGATCTCCTGCAGCGTGTAGGCGGCGCCGTAGGCCTCGAGGGCCCACACTTCCATTTCGCCGAAGCGCTGGCCGCCGGACTGCGACTTGCCGCCGAGGGGCTGCTGCGTGACGAGCGAGTAGGGGCCGTTCGCGCGGGCGTGCATCTTGTCGTCGACGAGGTGGTGCAGCTTGAGCATGTACATGTAGCCGACCACGACGGGGGTGTGGAAGCGCTCGCCGGAGCGGCCGTCGATCAGGTAGGTCTTGCCGCTCCTGGGCAGCTTGGCCTCGCCGAGCGCGGCGACCACGTCCTCGTAGGTCGCGCCGTCGAAGACGGGGGTCGCGAACTTGACGCCGAGGGTCTTGGCCGCCCAGCCCAGGTGCACTTCGAGCACCTGCCCGACGTTCATTCGGGAGGGGACGCCCAGGGGGTTCAGCAGGATCTGGATCGGCTGGCCGTCTTCGGTGAAGGGCATGTCCTCGACCGGGACGATCTTGGAGACGACGCCCTTGTTCCCGTGGCGGCCGGACATCTTGTCGCCCACGGAGAGCGAGCGGCGCTGGGCGATGTAGACCTTGACCGACTTGAGGACGCCGGGCTTGAGCTCGTCGCCCTTCTCGATCTTGTCGATCTCGCGCAGGCCGATTTCGTTGATGCGGGCGATGAGCGCCTTGGCGCTGGAGATGACGCTCCAGGCGCGGGCGTTCCTGGCGTCGTCGGAGCAGAGGCGGGAGCCTTCCTCGACGTCGGCGCTGTTCTCGCCCAGGAGCTCGACGTTGGCGTCGGTGAACTTCTTGCCCTTGCCGAGCACGTCGCGGCCGGTGACGGAGCTCTTCACGCCCACGCAGGTCTCGCCGGCGAGGATCGCGCGGAGCTTTTCGTCGCGCTGGGCCTCGAGCTCGCGCACCTTCGCCTCGGTCTCGGAGCGGATGGCGGCGATCTTCTGCTCGTCCTCGGCCTTGCTCTTCCTGTCCTTGTTCTTGTGGACGAAGACGCGGGTCTCGACGACGACGCCCTTCATGTTGTTGGGCACGCGCAGCGAGGTGTCGCGGACGTCGCTGGCCTTTTCGCTGAAGATGGCGCGCAGCAGGCGTTCTTCGGGGGCCAGTTCGGTTTCGCCCTTGGGGGTGATGCGGCCCACGAGGATGTCGCCGTCGGAGACGGTGGCGCCCACGCGGACGATGCCGTTCTCGTCGAGGTCCTTCAGCGCCTCTTCGGAGCAGTTCGGGATCTCGCGGGTCAGCTCTTCGGGGCCGCGCTTGGTCTCGCGCACCTCGATTTCGAACTCCTCGATGTGGATCGAGGTGAAGGCGTCCTTCTCGCAGAGCTCTTCCGAGATGATGATGGCGTCTTCGTAGTTGTAGCCGTTCCAGGGGAGGAAGGCGATGCGGATGTTGCGGCCGAGCGAGAGCTCGCCGTGGTCGGTGGAGGCGCCGTCGGCGAGGACGTCGCCCGCTTCCACATGGTCGCCCTTGCGGACCAGCAGGTGCTGGGTGACGCAGGTGTCCTGGTTGGAGCGCTGGAACTTGCGGAGCTCGTAGACGTCGACGTCGGCGTCGGGCAGGCAGACCGTGTCGGCCGGGAGCCCTTCGCTGCGGCGGACCTTGATGACGCGCGCGTCGGCGTAGACCACTTCGCCGGCGTGGCGGGCGAGGATCATGGTGCCGGAGTCGCGGGCGACGGCGGCTTCGAGGCCGGTGCCCACCACGGGGGCCTCGGCGCGGAGAAGCGGCACCGCCTGGCGCTGCATGTTGGAGCCCATCAGCGCGCGGTTGGCGTCGTCGTGTTCGAGGAAGGGGATCAGGCCGGCGGCCACGGAGACGATCTGCTTGGGCGCCACGTCCATCAGCTCGACCTGGTTCTTCGGCAGCACGGGGAAGTCGCCCTTCATGCGCACGAGGACGTAGTCGTCGAGGATGTTGCCCTTGTCGTCGAGGCGGGCGGCCGCGGAGGAGATCTTGAAGTTGTCCTCCTGGTCGGCGGTCAGGTAGACGATGTCGTTGGTGACCCGCCCGTCCTTGACCTTGCGGTAGGGGGTTTCGATGAAGCCGAAGGGATTCACGCGGGCGTAGGTGGCCAGCGAGTTGATCAGGCCGATGTTCGGGCCTTCGGGCGTCTCGATCGGGCAGAGGCGGCCGTAGTGGGTGTAGTGGACGTCGCGGACCTCGAAGCCGGCGCGGTCGCGCTGGATGCCGCCCGGGCCCAGGGCCGACACGCGGCGCTTGTGGGTCAGTTCGGAGAGCGGGTTGGTCTGGTCCATGAACTGCGACAGCTGCGAGGAGCCGAAGAAGGCCTGGACCGCCGCGCTCACGGAGCGGGAGTTGATCAGGTCGGCCGGGGTCAGCTTTTCCTCTTCGTTGGGGTGCGAGAGGCGGTCGCGGATGGTGCGGGCCATCTTGGAGAGCCCCTTGCTCACTTCGGAGGCGAGGAGCTCGCCCACGGAGCGGATGCGGCGGTTGCCCAGGTGGTCGATGTCGTCCAGCTCCACGGCGCGCGAGCCGATGAGCTCGGCGAAGCTGTTCACCTGGCGGCGGATGCGCGCGTCGGTGTCGAACTTGCAGAAGATTTCCTCGAAGGTGTTGGCCAGGGCGACCATGTTGCCGATCACGAGGAGGAAGTCGACGCAGGTGAGGGTGCGGCGCACTTCGGGGGTCTTGCCCGTGAAGACGCTTTCGCCCACGCCGCGGACCAGGTCGGGGTCGGAGGCCAGGGTGGCCACCAGGCCGCGGAAGACGCCGGAGGGGACCATGTCGGCGAAGATGTCCTCGCGGGGCTGGACGCCTTCCTTCTCGAGGCGGCTCTTCAGCAGCGAGACGAAGGGGCCGTAGAAGAAGGCGTCGATCTTGTCCTGCTGGGGCTCGACCGTCATGCGGTCGATCGAGTCGGGGTCGTTGCGCTTGACGAACCCTTCGAGGTAGGCGAAGAAGTTCTTCCACTGCGCGTCGATCTCCTTGGCCAGTTCCTTCTTCTCGGCTTCGTCGGAGCCGGCGGCGGACTGCAGCTGGTCGAGGCGGCGCACGGCCTTTTCGAGGGCCTTGACGTCGAACTTCGCGGCGGAGCGCCTGGTGTCGTCGGCCACGGCCTGCATCATCAGGCCGACCATGAAGTCCAGGTGCATGCGGGAGGTGAGGCGGTAGCGGCCCACTTCGCCGAGGTCGTAGGCCTTTTCGTCGAAGAAGGCGTGGTCGAAGGCGACGCGGGCGGCGTGCAGGTCGGTGACCAGCAGGTCGTTCTTGTTGAGGGCCGCGTGGTCGTCGCCGCGGGAGCGCTGCTGCTGGTAGAGCCAGGCCAGCGCGTAGTCGTGGGGGTTCGCCTGGGCGCCGCAGGGGTCGGCGGCCAGCGTGCAGTGGATGACCGGGTCGTCCTTGATGGCCTCGGCGACGATCCTGATCTCGGTCACCTGGGCGTCGAGGATCTTGTTGACGAGGGTTTCGTCGATGACGGCGTTGGCGCAGGCCACCCGTTCGCCGGTCGCCTCGTCGACCACGTCGGCGAAGAGCACCTGGTCGTTCAGCTCCTCGGGGTGGTCGGGGTCGACCTTGACGGTCTTGGAGGTGTAGAAGAGCGCCAGGATGTCCTCGTTGCGGGAGAAGCCCATGGCGCGCAGCAGCACCGTCGCGGGCATCTTCTTGCGGCGGTCGACGCTGATGTAGAGGATGTTGGAGCTTTCGTTGAAGAATTCGACCCAGGAACCGCGCTGGGGGATGACGCGCGAGCGGAAGCAGCCCGCGCCGGCGGTCTGCTGCTGTTCCTCGTCGAAGCTGACGCCCGGGGAGCGGTGCAGCTGGGAGACCACGACGCGTTCGGCGCCGGAGATCAGGAAGGAGCCGCTTTCGGTCATGAGCGGCATGTCGCCGAAGCTCACCTCGCCGGCGAGGACTTCCTGGAGCTTGTGCTCGCCTTCCTCGCCTTCGTAGTGGAGTTCGCCGTCGTAGACCTTGAGGTCGATGTCGGCCTTGAGGGGGGCCGCGTAGGTCAGCCCCTTCTGCTGGCACTCCTGGAAGGAGTAGCGGGGCTCGCCGACGGAGTAGCCCTTGAATTCGAGTTCGAAGCGCTTCTTGGGGTCGCTGATGGGGAAGATTTCGCGGAACACCTGCTCCAGGCCGATTTTCCGCCTGGCCGCCGCGGGGACGTCCTTCTGCAGGAACTGGTCGAATGAACTCGTCTGAACCGCGAGCAGGTTGGGGAGCTCGAGATTGAAACGGCTGTTGCTGAAGTTCCTTCTTTCAACGGACATGGATGCCTCTTTTTTCAGTGACCGTGTGGACTGCCGCGAGTGTCAAAAACGCCCCGGAAGTCCCCGCTTTCGCGGGAACTTCCAGGGTGGAATCAGCGAATTGACCTACTTGAGGCCGACCTTGGCACCGGCTTCCTCAAGCTTCTTCTTGAGATCGGCGGCTTCTTCCTTCGAGACGTTTTCCTTGACGTTCTTGGGAGCGCCTTCCACCAGGTCCTTGGCTTCCTTGAGGCCCAGGCCGGTGACTTCGCGGACGACCTTGATCACCTTCAGCTTTTCGGCGCCGGCGGCTTCGAGCACGACGGTGAATTCGGTCTTTTCCTCTTCGGCAGCGGCGGCACCGCCCGCGGGGGCGGCGGCCATCGCGACGACGCCGCCGGCGGCGGCTTCGATCCCGTGGGTTTCCTTGAGGTAGTCGGCGAGCTGCTTCGCTTCCAGAAGGGTCAGGTTGGCAATCTGATCGCCGAGTTCGTTGATGTTGGCCATGTTTGTGTTCTCCGTTTTGGTTGTGAAACTTGCTGTTTAGCCCTGAAGCTTTTCTTCGAGGGCCTTGACCTGTCCGGCCACGCGCGAGGCGGGGCCCTTGAAGATCGCGACGAGGTTGGCGCCGGGTCCGAGGATGATCGAGACGATCTGCGAGAGCATCTCCTTGCGGTTGGGCATCGAGGCGACGGAGTCGAGCGCGGAACCGGGGAGGACCGTGCCGTCCATCGTGATGGCCTTGACCGACATCTGCTCTTCGCGACCCTTCATGAACTCCTTGAACACCTTCGCGGGGGCCATCGGTTCGTCGGCCGAGCCGAAGGCCAGGGAGGTGACGCCCTGGAGGACGTTGTCCAGACCCTGCACGCCCGCTTGCTCGAGGGCGTGCTTGATCAGGGAGTTCTTGACCACGCGGTACTCGATGGAGGCGCCGTGCATCTTCTTGCGCAGAAGATTGTCGTCGACCTCGGAGAGCCCCTTGTAGTCGATCACGTAGATGGCGGAAGCCGCGCGGAGATCGTCGACGAGCTCCTTGACAATGCTTTCTTTCTTCGCTTTAGTAATCGCCATGGTGCGCCTACCGGGTCAGAGACATGTCGAGGGGAACGCCGGGGGCCATCGTCGCCGAAAGCACCAGGCTCTTGATGTACACGCCCTTGGCCGAAGCGGGACGCGCGCGGCGGACCGATTCGACGACGCTCATCACGTTCTCGCCGAGGTCGGCGGTCGCGAAGGAGAGCTTGCCCACGGGAGCGTGGATGTTGGCGCCCTTGTCGACGCGGTAGCTGATCTTGCCGGCCTTCAGCTCCTTGATGACGTTCGCGGGGGCGGCGGTCACCGTGCCGGTCTTGGGGCTGGGCATCAGGCCGCGGGGGCCGAGGATGCGGGCCAGACGGCCGACGAGGGGCATCATGTCCGGGGTGGCGACGACGGCGTCGAAGTCGAGCCAGCCGTCCTGGATCTTTTCGCCGAGTTCCTCGGCGCCGACGTAGTCGGCTCCGGCGGCCTTGGCCTGGTTTTCGAGTTCGCCCTTGGCGAAGACGAGAACGCGGACCGAACGGCCGGTGCCGTGCGGAAGGACGACCGTCCCGCGCACCACCTGGTCGGAGTGCTTGGGGTCGACGCCGAGGTTCATGTGGACCTCGACGGTCTGGTCGAACTTGCATTCCCGCTTCTTCAGGATTTCGATGGCGTCGTTGACGCTGTACTGGCGGCCGGGCTCGATCTGGTCGGCCACGCCGCGATACTGTTTGCCGTGCTTCATGGTGACCTGCCTTAGTCGGTGACGTCCAGGCCCATGGAGCGGGCCGTGCCGGCAACCATGGAGCACGCGGCTTCGAGGCTGACGGTGTTGAGGTCGGGCATCTTGAGCTCGGCGATCTTCCGGACCTGGGCGCGGCTCACGGAGCCGACCTTCTTGCGGTTGGGTTCGCCGGAGGCCTTCTCGATGCCGGCTTCCTTCATCAGGAGCACCGGGACCGGCGGGGTCTTGGTCACGAAGGTGAAGGACTTGTCGGCGTAGACCGTGATGATCACGGGCACGACGACGCCCTTCGAGTTCTGGGTGCGCGCGTTGAACTGCTTGCAGAACTCCATGATGTTCACGCCCCGCTGGCCCAGCGCCGGGCCCACGGGCGGCGAGGGATTGGCGGCCCCGCCGGGAATCTGCAGCTTGATCTGTCCTACGACTTTCTTAGCCACTGTTGTTGCTCCTGTTCAGCGCTTGGTCAAGACAACCGTTCCACCTGGTCGAAACCGAGCTCGACAGGCGTAGATCTCCCAAACACGCTGACCATGACTTTGAGTTTGCACTTCTCGGTTTGCACGTCCTCGACGTTGCCGTCGAAGTCCTTGAAAGGCCCGGCCTTGATCCGGACCGTGTCGCCCTTGACGTAGGGGTCGATGACCACGCCGCCGTCGGAGGGGCCGTTTTCGTCGCCGACGCCCAGGATGCGGTTGACTTCCTCCTGGGAGAGGGGCTCGGGCTTCCCGTGGCGGTCGCTCAGGAAGCGGATGACGCCGGGGATGGTGGCCAGCGCGTTCATGAGGCTCTGGTCCATGTCGGCCTCGACGAGCACGTAGCCGGGGAAGTTCTTCGACTTGGTGACGCGGCGGCGGCCGCCGGACATCGACGTGACGTCGTGGGTGGGGACGCGCACTTCGCCGACCCGGCCCTTGAACGCCAGTCCTTCCGCGTCGGAGCCGTCGCGGAAAGCCTCGATCAGCTTCTGCACGCTCAGCTCCTGCCCGGAGTAACTATTCACGACGTACCAGTTCACCGTCACCTCCCGCCTTGGACGAATCGTCTTCTCGCGGTTTTTCGGGACCCTACCGGATCACCATTTTGAACAGTTCGGACAAAAGGAAGTCCACGCCCCAGACGAAGACCGCCATCACGACGCTGAAGAAGATGACCACCGTGGTCGAGCCCTTGAGCTCTTCCTTGCCGGGCCAGGAGACCTTGCGGAGCTCCTGGATCACTTCCTTCAGATATTCCTGCAGCTTCTTCATGTTCTTCCCTTTGGCGACCAGGCTCGGAGGGGCTCGAACCCCCAACCTGCGGTTTTGGAGACCGCTGCTCTACCAATTGAGCTACAAGCCTTGATACCTACTACTTCGCTTCCTTGAACAGGACGTGCTTCCGCAGGACGGGGTCGTACTTCTTCAGTTCCATGCGACCCGTCTGCGTGCGGCGGTTCTTGACCGTGCGGTAGCGGTAGCCGCTGCCTTCGGTCGATTCCAGCTCGATGGAGACGCGAATGTCGGCTTTCTTTGCCATGTTCGACTTCCTACGCGAAGATTTCGGTGACGGAGCCGGCGCCGATGGTGCGGCCGCCTTCGCGGATGGCGAAGCGCAGGCCCT
>CADBQJ010000291.1 GCA_902796785.1 Fibrobacter succinogenes | reverse complement strand
GCTCGAGCTCACCGTCATCAACAAGACCACGCACGACACCGTCGGCGTGGACCAGAGCCGCATGAAGCAGCTCGTGGACAGCACCTGGATCAGCGTGATGACCTCCGACCTCGCGGTCGGGTTCGGCGCGAACAAGATGGAGCTCGTCGGCCGCTACCAGAACGCGGGGGCCTCGACCATTCCGTTCACGATCTACGTGGACAGCACCTACAACAACAGCAACAGCCGCATCGAGGGGACGCCGTTCACCACGAGCTGCCACGAGCTGACCAAGCTCTCCATCCTCAACGAGCAGGCCAAGAACGTCCCGATCTTCGACCAGACCGACACCGTGGCCCTGGTCCGCTTCCGCCCCGACGACCGCTCCTACGGCGTCTCGCTCGAGTTCTCCGTCCTCTCCATGGTCACGCACGACACCCTCACCGTGACCGCTCCCCTCGTCTCCACGCCGCAGGGCTGGCTCTACCAGGCGCGCGTCCCCCTCGACTGGACCGGGTCCGCCCGCGCCGACGCCATGCTCCAGGTCGCCGACCTCGACAGCTTCGTCGTCTCCTGGGAGCACCCCGACGACCCGCAGGACTACATCGAGGCAACCCAGCGCGTCCTCTGGCAGCTGGCCCGGCCGCAGAGCGTCGCCCTCCACGACGCCGACCACAACGGCGTCCTCGACGAGCTCAAGCTCTGCTTCAGCCACGCCGTCGACTCCGCCTCCCTCGCCCCCTTCAAGATGGAGTTCGCCTGGCTCGCCGCCAACGGGCGCGACACCGCGCTCGTCCAGTGGAAGGACAGCCAGAAGGACATCGTCTGGAGCGCCGACTCCACCTGCGCGGTCTGGATGCTCGACCAGAGCCGCTACGCGCCCGGAACCGGAATTCCCGAGGACAAGGAGGACTGGCTCGTCCACATGGTCCTCCCCTCGCAGAACAAGGAGTGGATCGACGACCTCGACGGCGGCGAAGAGCTCGCGGTCGACGAAATGGCCCCCGTGATCCTCGCGGCGAACCTCCACGTCAACCAGACCCGGAGCAAGCCCGACACGCTGCGCATCCAGTTCTCCGAGCCGATCGACTGGGCCGCCTCCGGCGAAGGGCCGCTCTTCGACTTCAAGGCCGGCGGGCTGCTCTTCCCCGCGCTGGAGTACGACGACTTCTCCACGGGAACGGCCTACATCGACATCCTCTACTACAGCGGCATGGACGCCGACTTCCCCGTGCAGAACGGCGACCTCGTCAAGATGATCGTCGGAGAGGTCGCGATCGCGGACAAGGCCGGAAACACCGCCTGGAAGCACAACCCCTGGGTGACCATCGCCGGCGGCTCGCACCAGAACGTCAAGATCGTTCCCGAGGTGGTCAAGGTGGACGGGAACAGCGGCATGGACGCCGACTGGCCCGGCGGTCCCGACGACTCCAGGGGCGGCTTCGCCGCGATTCCCTACGACAACGCCGAGGAGGCCTTCGAGGCGGCCAAGGCGAACGGGAACATCAAGGTCGTCTGGGGTCCGATCACCTTCGCGGAGCCCGCGCTGGGCGAGCCCGACGCGAAGCTCTCCTGGAGCGTCTGGATCTTCGACAACCTCGGCCAGTACGTGGACGACTACTCCGGCGTCCTCGACTGCGGCGCGCCCGAAATCGCCGGACGCTGCTACACCGAGGAGGGGCTGGCCATGCGCTTCGCCTGGAACTTCCGCGACAAGAACGGCCGTCTGGCCGGCGCCGGCGTCTACCGCATGCGCATCACCATCGGCGGAGAGGTCCGCAACTTCCAGATCGGCGTCACGCGAGCCGGGAAATGACCCCGGCCGCGCGTAGCTGGAAAACCGTCGGCTTGTTATATTGGAGTCTTGTTAAAATCCTTTTACCAAAAGGATGAGCCGTCGGCTTTTTTTCAGCGTAAGATGAGAATATGAGACCTTCTTTTCTTCCGTTGTCCGCGCTGGTCTGCGCGGCGACGATTTCCGTTTCCGGGGTGTGGGCCGCGAATCTCTGCAATACGTGGCACAGCGGCGGAGAATACCGCGACGGCGACATGGTCCTCTACCAAAACCATGTGTGGCGCTGCGTCGACACGACCGAGGTCGTCACCTCGCACAAGCCGGGCGACGGCAACGCCTATTGGCGCCAGTGGGACGACGGCTACATGGACGTCCTGTGCCAGGAAATCCCGGAGCCCGACTCCGCCGGCGCCAACTTCGGCGACAGCACCGCCCAGCCGCTGGGCGAAGTGGGCAAGT
>CADBQJ010000290.1 GCA_902796785.1 Fibrobacter succinogenes | reverse complement strand
TACTATTCGCGTCTTCGGCGAGCGGGATACATCGGTCATAAGGATACGCACTTCGGGAGACATCGAAGAAATCGAGGGACAGTGGTCCAGCAAGATGTTCGATGAAGAACGCGACCAGTGGTCGGATTCTTTGGAAAAGGCGAGACGTCTGTATTGGTTCGACGGGATAGGGATGCTAAAATCATCCGAGAGCATTCTTCTGGTCTGCGACACCGTTTATCAAAGGCATCGGATGTGGATTGATTTTATAACTCATCATGGATTAGATTCCCCGAGACTTGACCGCTAGCCCCCCCGATTCCGTAAATTTTCGCGTCATGGGGGCCCGGAACGGGGCGTTTCGTGGCCCCGGGAGGGGTTTTGTGGCTAAATTGGGCCCGTTCAACCCTTTTCCCGGAATCCGAACGATGAAAAAAGCCGCGATTTCGCTCGTTCTGGCCCTGGCCGCCTCGGCCCTCGCCCAGAATCCCGCCGTGATGACCGTCAAGGTCTTCTCCGACCCGCAGATGACCAAGCCGGCCGCGCGCCAGCCCATCACCTTCAAGTCGAAGGGCGGCGACGTGAACGCCCAGACCAACGACTACGGCATGGCGGTGGTCCGCCTGCACGCCGGCTCCTACACCGTCGAGATGGGCACGGCCATCGGCCCCTTCGCCTGCAAGGAGTGCAAGGTGCCGCGCATCCCCGAGACCGACGACGAGATCACCGGCGAGCTGCAGTTCTACTTCGACAACGAGCACATCGAGCTGAAGGACGTCAACTTCGACACCGGCAAGGCCACCCTCAAGCCCGGCTCGTTCGCCAAGCTCGACCCCGTGGCCGAGGGGATGATCAAGAACCCCAACGTCCGCATCGAGATCGCCGGCCACACCGACGACGTGGGCAACGACGAGTCGAACATGAAGCTCTCGCAGGCCCGCGCCGAGGCGGTGCGCAACTACCTGATCAAGAAGGGCGTGCCCGCCGACCGCCTGACCGCGCGCGGCTACGGCGAAACCCAGCCCAAGGTCTCCAACGCGACCAAGGAAGGCAAGGCGATGAACCGCCGCACCGAGGCGCGCATCCTGGCGCAGTAGCCGCCCTCCCCGGAAAGACGAAGAGCGGAGCCCCGGGCTCCGCTCTTTTCCGTTCGCGCGTCCGCGCTAGAACTTGAAGATCATCGAGATGCGGGCCTGGCCGTCGCGCGCGTCGTTGGCGTTGAGCTCCTTGATCATCGCCACGTCGAGCTGCCAGAGGTCCGAGATCATCAGCCCCACGCCCATGTCGAGCTCGCGCCGCCCGGTGGAGACGTCGCTGAAGGGGTAGTCGTGCAGGTAGCCCAGCCGCAGGGCGAGCGTGTTGGAGTAGACGTACTCCACGCCGAACCCCACCTGGCCCTCCTTGAAGGCGTCGGGGACGTCGGAGCCCGTCTCGGGGTCGATCCACGACTTCCACATCGCCACGTAGAAGGGGTCGGGCTCGTTGCCGTCGATGTGGATCGATTCGCGCGAGTAGTCGGCGGTGACCGAGATGCGGTGGTCCGCCAGCTGCAGCGGGGTGTAGGCGATCCCGAAGCGCCAGGTGAGCGGAATCGGGTCGCTCTGGCTCTTGTCGACGTAGTAGACGTCGGGGCCCATGTTGGCCAGCACCACGCCCACGTTGAGGCGGGGGACGAAGAGGTCGCGCATCAGCCAGCCCACGGTGACGGCGTAGCTGGCGGTGGTGGCGTCCTCCTGGCCGGCCACGCCGCTGGTGAGGTCGGAGTAGAGGAACTGGAAGGCCACGCCCAGCGACTGCCGCCGGGTGAGGCGGGTGCCGTAGGAGAGCCCGACGACCAGCTCGGTGCTGTTGAAGGTCTGCGAGAGGTTGGCGTTGTCGCTTTCGATCGTGGCTTCGCCGAAGGAGATGAAGTTGACGAAGCCGCCGATGGTGCCCCAGTCGCCCAGCGGGAAGGTGCCGACAGCGCCGAGGTGGTAGAGGTCGTCGATGTTGAAGCGGGGGAGGAGGTTTTCGTAGAAGATGCCGACCTGGTTGCGGGCCTGGTGGAACCGCTCCACGCCCGCGGCCGTCACCAGCCAGACGTCGTCGCCGCGCGGCTCGACGGCCTTCACGTCGGCGCTGGCGAGCCCGTTGCCCCGGTGGTAGTGCGTCCACTTGCCCGTGGCGGCCGAGCCGGAGTTGTCCTTTTCCGACTTCTTGTCGGTGCCGTCGCCGTAGACCGCCTTGTACTTCCAGACGCCGGAGTTCGAGGCGATCCAGAGGTTGCCGCGCGAGTCGACGGCGACGTCGTTCAGGACGGTCCGCTCGAACCGGGTCTGTTCCCAGCGCAGCTGCGTGAAGCGCGACAGCCCCTCGTCGTGCAGCGCCCAGAGGTGGTCGCGCGAGTCGACGACCAGCGCCTTGACGCGCGTCGAGAGCAGCCCGTCGGATTCGCCGAAGAGCGCCCACTTGTCCTTGCCGCCGCCCTCCTCGGGAGCGGGCTGGAGCCGGGCCACGCCGGCCCCCTCGACGGCGGTCCAGAGCTCGCGCCGGCTTTCCGACCAGGCGAGCGCGGTGAACTTCTGGTTCGCGCCGAAGACGGTCCCCTTGCGGGTCATCACCGAGCGGCGGAAGCGGAACAGGCCGTCGTCGGTGGCGATCCAGACCGTGGCCCCCACCGAGAGGATCCTGTTGACGCGGCGGTCGCCGAGCTCGGTCGCGTATTTCTTCCAGCCGGCGCCGTCGAAGCGCCAGAGCCCGCGGTTCGTCCCCACCCAGACGCGGTCGCTGCCGGCCTCGTAGTGGACGGCGGTCACGGAGTCGCGGATCACCAGGCGCCAGGGGAGGCGCACGTCGACGAGCTCCTCCTCCTCCGCGGCCGAGGAGATCCCGTTGAAGGCGCGCAGCTGCACCAGGAGGGTGTCGATCCCCTCCTCGCCGCCGACGAAGCGCTTGAGGGCGCCGCGGAGCGTCTGCCCCTCCTCGAGGGAGACGGACCACCAGTCGCGCCAGGTGTTGTCCTTGAAGTGCCACAGCCCGCCGTCCGCGCCGGCCCAGACCTCCGCGCTGCCCAGGAAGCCGCGCTTTTCCTTGGAGGAGAGGCCGCGGATCTGGCCGTCCTTCGGATGGGGCATGGAGACGGTCCATTCGTCCGCCACGGGGCCCACGGCCAGCCCGGCGGGGTTCCACCAGACCGCGAAGGCGTCCTCGGCGAGGGCGGTTCCGGATTCGCCCATGGCCATCTGGCGGGCGCCGATGGGCATGGCGAGCGTGATGACGGCCGAGCTGGCCGCGCCCCAGCTCAGCGAAGCCCCCAGCAGCAGAAGGCTAGTCCAGGTCTTGAGGCAGCGTGCGCCAGTCGGGAAGGGAGTATTTGCCATCGGGAGTGGGGAGGAGGGGTTTCCAGCCGCTTTTCGCGCCGTCGCCCAGAAGGGCGCTGTCGGCCTCCTTGAAGACCAGCCGGGTCCGGGAGCCGACGAAGAAGGGCGGCAGGAGCTCGGGGTGCTGAAAAACGGTTTCTCGGGTGATGTAGGTGTCGGGGGTCAGTTCGGGCAGAAGCGGGCGCTCCCGTTCCGGAATCTCGTAGCGGTAGGTGTTGCGGCCGTCGCGGTCGCCCCGGTCCACCGCCTCCACGCTGGCGCGGATCGACTCTTCCCAGAGGGCGGCCAGCGATTCCCGCTTCTTTTCGCCGATTTCGGGGCGGGAGCGGGCCAGCCAGGCGGCCACCTCGTCCGCGGTGGGCTTGATCTTGCGCAGCGCCTCCTCGGGGGAGACGCGGACGATGGAGAAGGCCCCGGAGTTCAGCTGCTGGGGCTTGGGCTCCTCCTCGGTCTGCTTCTTCTGGAGGCCGTAGTAGAGCCCCACCCCGACCAGGGCCAGGCTGAGGGCGGCGACGACGATGACGAAGAGGGTCTGGGCCATTGCGAATACCTAGTTTGGCACTTGAAAGGTAATAACTAATATTAGGTGCCGCCCGACCACTCCCGCAGGGCGTTCCGGAGTTTACGTTGCAGAAGAGACTGGTCCTCGTTTCGCTGTTCGCCCTGGCCGCCGCGGCCCCGGGCGCCTCCCTTTCCGAAGTCCCCGCGCAGGCGCCCGATTCGGCCTCCGCGCCCGCCCCCGCCGCTCCGGAGCTCTCCGCGACGCCGTCCGCGCCCGATTCCGCCGCCCCCGCCCCCGCGGCCCTCGAAACGGCTCCCGCCGCCCGCCGGACCATCGACTTCGGCGAGGGGCTCAAGGCGGAGATCCTCGCGGAGGGAAGCGGCGACACGGCCCGCGCCGGCGACCGCCTGACGGTCCACTACGTCGGCTGGATCGAGCATTTCAACTCGGTGAGCGACCCCTTCCAGGACACCCGCGCGGCCGGCGAGCCGCTCTCCTTCCCGCTGGGCGTCGGCGAGGTGATCCGCGGCTGGGACGTCGGGCTGGCCGGCATGAAGGTCGGCGAAAGGCGCCTGCTGCACGTTCCGTCGCTGCTGGGCTACGGCTCGCGCGACATGGGGATCATCCCCCCGCATTCCGACCTGCGGTTCGAGGTGGAGCTGGTTTCGCGCGAGGCCGGCCTGGAGCAGGACTCCCTCTTCGACGCGAAGAAGACGGCCTGGACCCAGCTGGTCCCCGGCGTGGAGATCTTCGACCAGACGGTCGGGACCGGCGAGGCGGCCAGGGAGGGCGACGAGCTCTCGCTGCACTACACGGGCTGGCTCGCGGGCGGCACGCGGTTCGCCACGACCAAGCTCAAGGGCGAACCGGCCACGGTGCTTCTCGGCGCCGGGCAGGTGATCCCCGGCTGGGAACTCGGCCTGGCCGGCATGAAGGCCGGCGGCGTGCGCCTGATGAGGATCCAGCCCTACATGGCCTACGGACAGGCCTCCGGCCCGAGGATCCCGCCCTTCTCCACGCTCCTCTTCCGCGTGGAGCTGAAGGAGCGTTCGGGCGCCGCGGCCGGAGACGAGACGGACCTCTTCCCCGACCTCGCCTCGGTCGCCTGGACCGACGGCCCGCAGGGGATGAAGATCGCCGTCGTCGCCCCGGGCGAAGGCGACGAGGCCCGTCCCGGAAGCACGGTGAGCGTCCACTACACCGGCTGGCTGGTCGACGGCACCAAGTTCGACACCTCCCGCCTGCGCGGCGAGCCCTTCGTCTTCACCCTCGGCTCCGGCCAGGTGATCGTGGGCTGGGACCTCGGCGTGGAGGGGATGAAGCCCGGCGAAAAGCGCCTTCTGCGCATTCCCGCCAAGCTGGGCTACGGCTCCAGGGGCGCGGGCTCCATTCCGCCCGACGCCGAGCTGGTCTTCGCGGTGGAACTGGTCGAAGCGCGATGATGCAGATCACCCGCGAGGCGGTGGAGGCGGCCGTCCGGCGCAACCTCGCCGCCGTGGTCGAGGAGATCCGCCAGACCGGCGAGCTCGCGTCGCTTCTGGCGAAGAGCTCCCACGCCAGGCTGACCGACGAGGAGTGGGCGAAGGTCCGCGAACAGCTGACCGACATCGTCAAGACGATTCCCGCGCTCGCGATCTTCGCGCTTCCCGGCGGGATGATCCTGCTGCCGATCCTGCTGAAGCTGCTGCCGTTCGACCTGCGCCCGAGCGCGTTCCGGCCCGAGAACCTCGGCGTTCCCGCCGCGCCTGCGGAGTCCGGCGACGAGGCCCGCGCGGAAGGCCGCGCCGACGAAGGGGCCTAGGCCGATTTTCTACATTGCCCGTCGGGACGATAGCTCAGTCGGTTAGAGCCCCCGACTCATAATCGGGTAGTCGCCGGTTCAAGTCCGGCTCGTCCCATGTTCAG
>CADBQJ010000289.1 GCA_902796785.1 Fibrobacter succinogenes | reverse complement strand
GTTCAAGGGCAACTACGTCGTGGGCGCGAACATCGCCGGCTTCACCAAGGTCGCCGACGCCATGATCGCGCAGGGCTGGGTCTAGTCTCGAGCCCTTTCGGAAACGGAAAGGCCTCCCTTCGGGGAGGCCTTTTCCGCGTTGCGGGAAAAGGATCCGGAAGGCGCCGCTTCCGCGCCCCCCCCGCGCCTAGTCCCGCGTGAGGGACTTGTAGCGGATGGGGCGCGGGGTTTCGGCGTCGACGCCGAGGCGCTTCTTCCGGTCGGCTTCGTATTCGCTCCAGGTGCCCTCGAACCAGACGGTCTTCGAGTCGCCTTCGAACGCGAGGATGTGCGTGGCGATGCGGTCGAGGAACCAGCGGTCGTGCGAGGTGATCACGGCGCAGCCGGCGAACTCGAGGATGGCCTGCTCCAGCGCCTGCAGCGTTTCGATGTCGAGGTCGTTGGTCGGTTCGTCGAGCAGCAGCACGTTGCCGGGCTTCTGCAGCTGCTTGGCCATCAGCACGCGGTTGCGTTCGCCGCCGGAGAGCTGGCTGAGCTTCTTCTGCTGCATCTGGCCGGTCAGGTTGAAGAGGCCGCACCAGGCGCGGCTGTTCATCTTGCGGTCGCCCACCGTGATTTCGTCGCGCCCGCCGGAGACCTCCTGCCAGACGGTGTTCTCGTCGTTCAGGCTGTCGCGCGCCTGCTCCATGCTGATGAACTCCACGGTGTCCCCGATCTTCAGCGTGCCGGCGTCCTGCTTCTCCTGGCCGAGGAGGATCTTGAAGAGCGTGGACTTGCCGGCGCCGTTGGGGCCGATCACGCCGACGATGCCGGAGCGGGGGAGCGTGAACGAAAGGTCTTCGTAGAGCAGCTTGTCGCCGAAGGCCTTGCGCAGCCCCTCGGCCTGCACCACGACGTCGCCCAGGCGCTTGCCGTTGGGAATCATGATCTTGGCCGTGTGGACGGTCTCGCGCTTCTGCTCCTCGAGCAGCTGTTCGTAGGCCTTCAGGCGGGCGCGGTTCTTGGCCTGGCGCGCCTTGGGGCTCTGCTTGGCCCATTCCGCTTCGCGGGCGAGCCGCTTCTGGCGGTCCGATTCGCCCTTCTCCTCGGTCCGGAGGCGTTCGAGCTTCTGGTCGAGCCACTGCGCGTAGTTGCCCTGCCACGGGATGCCGCGGCCGTTGCTGATCTCGAGGATCCAGCCGGTCACATTGTCGAGGAAGTAGCGGTCGTGCGTGACGAGGATGACCGAGCCCTTGTATTCGCGCAGGTGGTGTTCCAGCCAGGCCACCGATTCGGCGTCGAGGTGGTTGGTCGGTTCGTCGAGCAGCAGCAGGTCGGGTTCCTGCAGCAGCAGGCGGCAGAGCGCCACGCGCCTCTTTTCGCCGCCGGAGAGGTTGGTCACGGGCCAGTCGCCGGGCGGGCAGCGCAGCGCGTCCATCGCGATCTCGATCTTGCGGTCGAGGTTCCAGAGGTCGCCCGCGTCGATCTGGTCCTGCAGCTTCGCCTGCTCCTCGAGCAGCCTGTTCATCTCGTCGTCTTCCATCGGCTCGGCGAACTTCATCGAGATGGCGTTGTAGCGGTCGAGGACGGCCTGGTGCTCGGCCACGGCCTGCATCACGTTTTCGCGCACGGTGAGCTTGGGGTCGAGCTGCGGCTCCTGGGGCAGGTAGCCGGCGGTGCGCCCCTTTTCGATCCACGCCTCGCCCTGGAACTCGGTGTCGATGCCCGCCATGATGCGCAGCAGCGTCGACTTGCCGGCGCCGTTGGGGCCGATGATGCCGATTTTCGCGCCGTAGAAGAAGGAGAGCGAGATGTCCTTGAGGACCTCCTTGCCGCCCGGGTAGACCTTGCTCATCCGTTCCATGTAGAAGATGAACTTCTGGGGTTCCTTGTCGGCCATCGGGCGCTCCTTTTTTGGCTTTTCGCGGGGAAAAGGTAGAAAACGGGCGATTTGCCGAAAGTTTTGTGAATTTTTATGTACGCGATTCGTGGAAAAATGAAAACCCGTATGTAAATTTTCGGCATCATAACGCTGCAGGCACGGTGTCGCATGCGACGCGAGTGCGGGAGAACCCAAAAGATGAAGAAGATTTCCGGGAAAACGCTGAAGATCGGCGCGCTCGCTTTTCTGTTCGCCTTCGTTTCCTGTTCCGGGACGGAAGGGTCCGCGGGCCAGGACGGCGCGGACGGCAAGGACGGGGAAGCCGGCGCTTCCTGCTGGGCGACTCCGGTCGACGACGGTTTCCTGATGGTCTGCGGCGCGGACACCGTCGGCGTTCTGAAGAACGGCGCGGACGGCGCCAAGGGTTCCGACGGCGCGAAGGGCGAT
>CADBQJ010000288.1 GCA_902796785.1 Fibrobacter succinogenes | reverse complement strand
GATTTGACGGAATCTTTGATCTGGCCCATCGCCTCGTCGGCGCGTTCGAGCGAAACACCAGCGCTGGAGTAGTCCATTTTGTCTCCTGATTCGGGCCCTGGGGCCCCGGTTTGCGCCCCCAAAGATAGCCATTTCCGCCCCCTCCGCAATGGCTATTTTGAAGGCGTGCCCGCTCGTCCGAACAAAATCGCGCTCTTCGCCGTCCGGGCGCTGCTCCTCCTGTGCCTGCCGCTTTTCGCCGCGCAGGAGCGGAGCGTGGCCACGGAGCACTTCCGGTTCCACTATCCCGTCGAGCTGAGGCCCTACGCCGAGCGGGCCGCCCAGATCGCCGAGGCGGTCTACGACACCCTCTCCCGCCGCTACGGCATGGAACTCGGCCGCCCGGTGGAGTTCATCGTGGAGAACGGCCTCTCGGCCAACGGCTACGCCAACCCCGCCACCGACCGCATCTGCGTCAACGCCACCGACTGGGGCTTTTCGCTCCGCTCCACCCACGACTGGCTGCGCAACGTGGTCACCCACGAGTTCTCGCACGTCATCAGCCTGGCCGCGGGGGCGCGGACTCCCGGCTGGTTCTACGGCTTCTACCTCTCCTACGCCGACTACTTCGCCGAGGCGAAGCGGCAGAACGCCTCGCTGGCGGTTCCCATGCGGGCGGTGCCGGCCTGGTTCAGCGAGGGGACGGCGCAGTACGAGACCGAGCGGATGGGGTTCGAGGTCTGGGACGCCCACCGCGACATGATCCTCCGCGTGGCGGCGCTCGACTCCGCGCTCTTCCCGCTCTCGGAGATGGGGCAGTTCGTCGCGGAGAAGGACATCGACCTGGAGCGCGGCCCCTACACGCAGGGCTACGCGCTGGTGCGCTACATGGCGAAGCGCTGGGGCGACGAGGCGGTGGTCCGCGTCTGGCGCGGCGTGGGCGAGTGGAGCTCGCTCGGCTTCTCCGGCGCGGTGAAGAAGGCGATCGGCCTGACGCCCGAGGAGCTCTACGACGAGTGGAAGCGCGACGTCGTCCGCCACTACCGCGCGCAGCTCGACACGCTCGGCGGGCTCGCCGAGGGGCGCGCCCTCTCCTCCGGCAGCTGGTACCAGGACCTTCCGCGCTTCGACGGCCGCGGCCGCCTCTGGTTCCTCTCCAACATGGGATCCCCCGCGTGGGAGGGCGAGCTGCTGCGCCTGCCCGACTCGGTCCTCGCCCGCTCGCGGAGCGGCGACACCGCCTTCCGCGCCGGCGTCCCCTCCGGCTCCTGGCGGGGGAGCGACGGGTTCGAGGACGATTTGCCCTATTTCGAGCGCGGCTACGCCGTCTGGGCGTCGTCCGACTCCTCCGTCGCGCCGCGCCGCGTCTACGTCACCTACCGCCACCGCGACAAGAACCACAGGAGGCGCCTCGACCTGGTCCTGCAGGACTCCTCCTCCACCGGGCTCTTCGGAAAGGCGAAGCCGCGCCGCCTCACCCGCCTGGCCGACGCCGTCCATCCCGACCTTTCGCGCGACGGCCGCTCGCTGGCCTACGTGCGCCGCGACCCGAACTCCGGCCTCTTCTCGCTCTGGACCATGCGGCTCGACGAGGCCGGGCGGCCCGAGGGAGATCCGCGCCTCCTGGTCTCCGCTCCGAGGGACTCCGCCACCGGAAACCCCGCGGTCTGGAACTTCGGAATCTCCGTCCCGCGCTGGTCGCCCGACGGAAGCCGGATCGCCTACGGCTGGTTCGACGGCGAGCGCCGGCGCGTGGCCGTGGTCGACACGGCGGGGAACGTGACGCGCGTCGCCGGGGCCGGCGGCAACGACGAGCGCGACCCCGACTGGATCGACGACTCGACGCTCGTCCTCTCGAGCGACCGCGGGGGAGTCTTCGACCTCTGGAAGGTGCCGCTCCCGGGCGGCATCCCGCGCCAGCTGACCCGCATGCGCGGCGGCGCCTTCTCGCCCGCGGTCTCGCCCGACGGCCGGCGGATCGCCTTCGTCGGCTACGACTCCTCCGGCTTCTCGCTGCGCGAGACCGACGCCGACGCCGCGCTTCCCGAAGGCGGCATGCTCGCGGACAAGCTCCCCTCGCGCGCGCTCGACCTCGGCGGCGGGGAGCGGACCTTCGCCGGCGCCGAGCGCTCCTACTTCCCGCTGCCCTCCCGCGCGGTGGTCATGCCGCTGCTGGGCGTGGAGGAGCGCGCCCGCAACACGCGCGGCACGGGCGACGGCGTCCCCTCGGTCAAGCTCGGCGTCCACCTCTCCGTCGACGACCCGCTCTCGCACAACCAGGTGACGGCGCTCGCGCAGATCGAGGTCTCGGAGGGGCTCGACTTCTTCGACGGCGGCGGCCCCAACCCGAAGCAGCAGAAGGACCTCTTCCTCCTCTGGGAGAACCGCTCGTTCCCCGTCGTCTCCAAGGCGGGATTCCTCTACCGCAACATCCACTCCGAGGACACGCTCGTCAGCGAGGACAAGGGGCACGAGACCTCCGTCATGCAGTACGCCGTCCTCTACAGGGCGCTCGAGGAGCGGCTGGAGATCTCCGGCTTCTCGGTCAACGACACGGTCGCCGCGTGGGGCGGATGGGAGGCCGGGCGGTTCGACCTCTACGAGGACGACTTCGCGTGGGACTTCTACGAGGCGTGGCGCGCCGGCCTCGGCTGGACCTGGCTCTCGGGCGCCTACCGCCGCTCGTGGTCGGAGACGCTCTTCCAGCCGGTCGGCTTCGGCCTCTCGGCGCAGGCGGAGTACCGCGCCGCCGGGCTCTTCCGCACGGGCAAGTTCTACGAGTCCTTCGTGATCGGCGAGTCGGGCATGCCCCGCGCCCGCCTGCGCGACTGGAACGTGGTCGACGCCGCCGCGGGAATCTACGCCGGCCTGCCCTGGCTTCTCGGCGTCTCGTCGGTCCAGCTCTCGGCGCAGGGGGTTCCCTGGTGGGACGCGGAGCGCGCGGTCTCCGACTCCCTCGACGACTTCTTCCGCCCCCTGGGCGCGGTGGCCGGCTATCCCTTCTACTCCGACGACGAGACGAACCTGCTGCGCGGGCGCTGGATCGCCTTCCTCGAGCTGCGCCACACCTTCCCGCTCTGGTCGAGCCGCTTCGTCCGGGGCGGGTTCGCCCACCGCGGGGCCGCCCTCTCGCTCTACGGGCAGGCCGGCCGGGCCGCCGAGGAGCCGGAAGAGCTCTTCGAGACGGGCCACGGGAAGTGGTACCGGGGGGTCGGGGGCGAGCTCCGGTTCTCGCAACGTCTTTTTTACGGGCTCCCCTTCGAGGTCTGGATCGGGGCCCAGAAGGCCCTGGACCGGATTCCCTTCCGGGGCGAAATGCGGCGAGTCGAGCCCGTTTTGGGCGATTTCCTCCCCTCCTGGGGGGCGCCGACCGCCCTGGAAGTGGGTATAAGCCTCAATTTCCTCAACCCCGGGGTGGGGGCCCGCCCCCTGTCGAGCCGCGAAATATCTTCCGCCATGCATTGACAGATTTTCCGGGTCTAGCTAATTTTGGCACCCAAATCTCCGGAGTCCAGGCTCCGAAGGTCTGCAGTTTGCCAAAGTAGCTCAGCTGGTAGAGCAGCTGA
The DNA here is from genome assembly GCA_902796785.1 of Fibrobacter succinogenes. Lineage (GTDB taxonomy): Bacteria > Fibrobacterota > Fibrobacteria > Fibrobacterales > CADBQJ01 > CADBQJ01. The sequence continues at coordinate 368 of CADBQJ010000288.1, read as the reverse complement.
TTTGTAATCAGCCGGTCGTAGGTTCGAGTCCTATCTTTGGCTCTCTGGTCTGGAAAAGTTTTGGGTCGGTGCCCGAGTGGTTAAAGGGGGCGGACTGTAAATCCGCTGGCTTTGCCTACGGTGGTTCGAAACCACCCCGGCCCACGAAGAAAAGTATCGCCCAGGTAGCTCAGTGGCAGAGCACTCCCTTGGTAAGGGAGAGGTCTCGGGTTCGACTCCCGATCTGGGCTTCGGAAGAAGCGCAAAACAACAGGAGAACCAACATGGCAAAGGCAAAGTTCGAACGCACCAAGCCCCACGTCAACATCGGCACCATCGGTCACGTCGACCATGGCAAGACCACGCTGACGGCCGCGATCACCACCGTC
>CADBQJ010000287.1 GCA_902796785.1 Fibrobacter succinogenes | reverse complement strand
GGGCGCTGGGCCTTCGCGTTGACGACGATCGGCAGGACCTTCGCCATGTCGGCGTCCCTGTCGACGTAGACGTGGCAGATGCCCTTGTAGTGCTTGAGGACGGGGACGACGGACTGCTCCACGACCGCGCGGATCAGCCGTTCGCCGCCGCGGGGAATCACCACGTCGAGCGCGTCGCCGCGCTTGAGGAGCATCGAGACGATCTCGTGGTCGGGGCGGTCCACCAGGCGGACCGCGTCGGGCGAGATGCCCTCGGCCTCGAGCGCCTCGCGCACGACGTTGGCCAGCGCGATGCAGCTGCGCAGGCTTTCCTTGCCGCCGCGCAGGATCACGGCGTCGCCCGCCTTGAGGCAGAGCGCGGCGCCGTCGATGGTGACGTTGGGGCGCGATTCGTAGATGAAGAAGATCGCGCCGAGCGGCACGCTCACCTTGGAGATCTTCAGCCCGTCCTCGGTGACGCGGCTGTCGAGGACGGCGCCGACGGGATCGCGGAACGCGGCGATCTGTTCCACGCCGCGGGCCATGTCGTCCACGCGGCGGTCGTTCAGCGCCAGGCGGTCGAGCATCACGTCGGAGAGCTTGCCGCGCGCGGCCTCGACGTCCTTCGCGTTCTCGGCGAGGATTTCGGCCTTGCGCTCGCGCAGCGCGGCGGCCACGCGGCGCAGGACGGCGTCGCGCTTTTCGCCGGGGACGGTCCGCAGCTCGCGCTTGGCGCGGATCATGCTCTCGGCCAGTTCGTTCGCGTACGCGGCGTTGTCCATCTTCTCTTCTCCTGTCAAAGCAGAACCATGTTGTTGCGGTGCACGAACTCGTCGGGGCTTCCGGGCCCGAGCACGGCGCGGACCTCCGGCGTCTTCATCCCGAGCACGCGGCGCAGCGCGTCGTGGCTCCACGAGGCCACGCCCCGCGCGACCGGGCGCCTGTCCGCGCTGCAGATCGCGACGATGTCGCCCGCGGCGAACCGCCCCTCGACGCGCACGATCCCCACGGGGAGGAGCGAGCGCCCCTTCTGGCGCAGCGCGGTCTCGGCGCCGGCGTCCACGAAGACGCGCCCCTTGGGCGTGCTCACCAGTCCGAGCCACCGTTCGCGCGACTTCAGCCTGCGGTTGGCGGGAAGGAAGAGCGTGCCCGCCTCCTTGCCCTCCGCGATGCGGTGCGGAAGCTCGCGGAAGCCGCAGGCGAGCACCACGGCGCATCCGGCCAGCGTGGCCTGCTTGGCCGCGGCCAGCTTGGTCGCCATGCCGCCCGTGCTGATCGCAGAGCCCTTGCCCGCGGCCAGCTTCTCGATGGAGGCGTCCACCTCGGGCACCAGCTTGAGCAGCTGCGCGTCGGGGTGCTCCTTCGGGTTCTTGTCGAAGAGCCCCTCCTCGTCGGTGAAGATCGCGAGGAGCTGCGCGCCGAGGAACTGCGAGACGTCGGCGGAGAGCTTGTCGTTGTCGCCCACCTTGATCTCGGCGAAGGCGACGGTGTCGTTCTCGTTGATGACGGGGATCGCCCCCATCCGCAGCAGGCTGTCGACGGTGGCCTTGATGTTCTTGTAGCGCACCCGTTCGCGGAAGTCGTCGGCGGAGCAGAGGATCTGCCCCACGCGCAGGCCGTGGCGCTTGGCGGCGTTCTCGTAGGCGAGCATCAGCTGCGCCTGGCCGACCGCGGCGCAGGCCTGCCGGTCGGACATCGCCTCGGGCTTCGTCTTCAGGCCGAGCTGGGCCATGCCGCTGCCGACCGCGCCGGAGGTGACGACGACGACCTCGACGCCCTTTTCGCGCAGCTTGGCGATCGACCCCATCATGCGCGAGATGGTGCGGACGTTGACGCCGCCGTTTTCGGAGTCGACCAGCAGGCGCGACCCGAGCTTGACGACCATGCGCCGGACGTTCGACAGCAGTTCCTTGCGAAGCTCCTTCATGCCCCGAAAAATAGAAGTTATTCGGCCCCGAAGGCCGACAGCACCGTCTCCGCGGTCAGCACCTCGGGGAGGACGACGGGCGCCCCGGAGGCCGGGTAGAAGACGTAGAGGGGGACGCCCGCGCGGCCGAAACGGCGCAGTTCCGCGGCGATTTCGGGGGAACGCGCGGTGAAGTCGGCCACGAGGAGGACCGGGCGGCCCGCGGCGAACCGCGCGCGGATCCGGTCGTCGGAGAGGACGAGCTTCTCGTTGGCCTTGCAGGTGAGGCACCAGGAGGCGGTGAAGTCGACGAAGACGTCCCGGCCGGCGGCGCGGAGCGAGTCGACGCGGGCGACCGAGAAGGCGGCCGCCCCGCCGGGTTCCCCGGATTCCGTTTCCGCGGAGGGGGCGTCCGGAAGCGCGGAGAGCGGGATCCCGACCGCCGCGGCGAAGGAGAGGGCCAGGAGAAGCGCGGTCGCCAGGTTTCCGCCGCGGCGGCGCGCCGCCGGCATCGAAAGCCCGCCGTCGGGCATGAGCCGGCGGCGCAGGGCCAGGACCAGGGCGGAGACCGCGAGGAAGAGGACGGCGCCCCGCGCGAGGTCCGCGCCGAAGCCCGCGAGGACGGAGACCAGCCAGGCCGCGGTCAGCAGAAGAAGGAGCCCCATCGCGGCGCGGACGGCGTGCATCCAGCGGCCGGGCTTCGGCGCGCGGAGCTTTCCGGGGAAGCACGAGATCGCGAAGAAGGGCAGCGCGAGGCCCAGGCCCGCGACCGCGTAGAAGAGGACGACGAGCGCGGGCCGCTGGCCGAGCGCCCAGCCCATCGAGGAGCCGAGCAGCGGGGCGCTGCACGGCGTGGAGAGCAGGGTCATGAAGGCGCCGCCGGCGAAGGAGGCCCAGAGCCCCTCGCCCTTCGACGCGGAATCCATCTTCGCGGCAGCGCCGGCGTGGAGGGAGATCTCGAACAGCCCGAAGAGGTTGCAGGCGAAGAGCCCGAGCACGGCGACCATCCCGGCGAGGAACGCCGGGTTCTGCATCTGGAAGCCCCAGCCGGCCTCCTCGCCCGCGGCCTTGAGCGCGACGACCAGCAGCGCGAGAACGAGGAACGAGACCTCCACGCCCGCGACGAACGCGCCGCCGAGCGCGGCGCGGCGGCCGCGCGAAAGGCGCCTCTGCTCCACGAGCCGGTAGACCTTCAGCCCGAGCACGGGAAGCACGCAGGGCATGACGTTCAGCAGCATCCCGCCCAGGAAGGCGAAGAGGAGAAGGAGCGG
>CADBQJ010000286.1 GCA_902796785.1 Fibrobacter succinogenes | reverse complement strand
TCCCGCGGCGCCCGTGTAGTCCCCGTCCGCTCCGCCAGCGCTTTCGTTGAGCGATCCGTACCCGAAGCCAAGCGAAAGGTTCATGTAGAACCCGTCGTGGGTGTGGAAACCCTTGGGTTCGGCGGGGGCGGCCGCTGCGCCAGGGGCCGTGCCGTAATAGTTGTTGATGACGGTGACGTTCCCGCCCGCGGTGGTCGTGGAGGTGGATTCGGTCGTGGTCGTCACTGTCGCGGGAGCGGCGGGTTCGGCCTGGTTCTGCTCCGCCGGCGCGCTTTCCAGGCTCTGCACCGTTTGGGCGGATGCGGCGAAGGCGCAGAACGCCAGCGACGCGGCGAGTTTTCCAATCATTCGTTCCATGTTTTCCCCTTTGTGTTCGCTTGGTGGAACCGGACGCGCGCGATGGTCGGCGGCGCTCCCGTATGTTAACAAAAAAAAACACGCTGTCAAGCGCGTTTTTTTTGGACGATTTCGGGCGAAAAAGTCTATTCGCCCTCTTCGACGGAGCTTTCCGGGGTGATGCGGATGGCCAGGCGCGCGATGCGCCGTCCGTCCATGCCGATGACGCGGAAGCAGGCCCGGCTCCAGAAGACCTCGTCGTCGACGGCGGGGAGGCGCCCCAGCTGGCCGAAGACGAAGCCGCCCACGGTGTCGTAGTCGTCCACGGGGAGGTCGATGGAGAGCCGCTCGGCCACCATGTGCAGCGGCAGATGGCCCGCCACCAGCCATCCGTCCTGGACGGTCTGGAAGTCGCTCTGGGCGTTCTCGTGCTCGTCGCGGAATTCGCCCACCACCTCCTCGATCAGGTCGGCCAGCGTGACCAGGCCGGCCGTGCCGCCGTACTCGTCGGCCACCACCGCGATTCGCGACCGCTCCTCGCGCATCTCGCGCGTCAGCTCCTCGATCGGCTTGCTGGAGGGGACGAACTTGGGCGGGCGGACGACGCCGTCCAGCGAGGTCGCGCCGTCGCGGAGGCTCTTCCAGACGTCGCGTTCCGAGACGATCCCGACGATCTGGTCGATGCTCTCGCGGTAGAGCGGGATCCGCGAGTGGTTGCTGGCGAGGATCAGCTCCTCGAGCTCCGCGAGCGTGGCGGTCTCGGGCGCGGCCACGATCTTCGTGCGGGGCGTCATCACCTCGCGCACCGAGACGCGGTTGAGGCGGATGACGCGCGAGACCATGCGGTATTCGTCCTCGCGCAGCGCCCCTTCGCGCTTGCCGATGCCGGCCATGATCTCCAGCTCGGCGCGGCTGACGGTCTGCTGCCTGCTGCGGGGCGAGAAGAGCCGGGCGACCAGCGAGGTGAGCAGGACCAGCGGCCCGAGGACGACCCTCATCGCGGCGAGGGGGTAGGCGAGGACGGGCATCAGCCTCTTCCAGTGGGTGGCGCCGATGGTCTTGGGGATGATCTCGGAGACGACGAGCACCAGCACGGTGAAGACGCCGGAGAAGAGCGCGATCCACCTGTCGCCGAAGATGTGGAGCGCCATGGCCCCCACGACCGAGGCGCCGGCGGTGTTGGCGATGGTGTTGAGCGCGAGGATGGCGGCGATGGAGCGCTCGAGCTCCGCCTTCTGCGCGGCGAGCAGGCGGCCGCTGCGGCGCCCCTCCTGCTGGAGCAGGAGGACGTAGGAAGGGGTGACGGAGAGGAACGAGGCCTCCATCACCGAGCAGGTGAAGGAGACGGCCAGGACCGCGAGGACCGCGAGGGAGAGCGCGATCATCAGAACCAGGGCCTCCGGCGGTCCCGGTGCATCGCCTCGAACTGCTCGTCGGTGCGGACGAGGTAGCCGATCGCCTCGAGCGCGCCGACGAAGGCGGCCAGGCCGGCCAGGATCCCCCAGAAGAGCTTGAGGCTGATCAGCGAGACGATCAGCAGCGCCAGCCCCTGGCGGGTGTATCCCAGGTAGAACTTGTGGAAGCCGAACGCGCCCAGGAAGAGCGCCAGCCCGCCCGCGACGAGGCGGTTGACGGGGCGCCGGCCCAGGTTGCGGCGGTCCTTCGCCTCGCCCGCGGAGACCTCGGGGGTCAGCCCGCCGTCGTCCAGGGCGCCGCAGAAGGGGCAGCGGAGCGAATCCCCGCCGTCCGGACGTTCCCTGCCGCAAGCACCGCACCGCATGGCGATCTCCTTTTTCCCCAATATAGTCTACAGCAGCGCGACGACGAAAACCTGCGCGACGAGCACGCGCGCCAGCATCGCCAGCGGGTAGACCCCCGCGTAGCCGATGTTCTGCGCGGTGCTGCCGGCCAGCCCGTTCGCGTAGCCGAGCGCCGGCGGGTTCGTGGTGGCGCCGGCCATCAGCCCGACGACGTTCAGGTAGTTGATCCCGAGCTTCATCGCGGCGCAGCCGACCGCGAAGACGGGGAGGAAGGTGATCAGCAGCCCGCATTCGAGCCACTTGATCCCGTGCCCGCCGGTGAACGCGGGAAGGAGGATCGCGCCCGAGGCGAGGCCGACGCTGGCGAGGAAGAGGATCAGGCCGAAGTCGCGGAGGATCATGTTCGCGCCGGGGGTCTGGTAGAAGTTGACCGAGCGGATCTTCCCCTTCCAGCCCATGAAGAGCGCGACGAGGAGCGGGCCGCCGGCCAGGCCCAGCTTGACGGGCGCGGGAAGCCCGGGCACGGCGACGGAGACGCTGCCGACGATCACGCCGAGGAAGATGCCGGAGAAGATCGGCAGCAGGTTCGGGCGGTTGAGCGATTCGGGCGCGTTGCCCAGGAGCTCGGCCACCTGCTCGAAGCCCTCCTTTGGCGCGACCACGGTGACGGTGTCGCCCACGTGGAGCGAGCGGTTCGGCGTGGCGGTGAAGACGACGCCGGCGCGGTAGATGCGGACGATGCTCGCGCGGTAGCGCGCGACGAGGTCGAGCTCGCGCAGCGGGCGGCGCGTGGCGGCCCGGCGGGTGACGACGATCTTCCTCGAGACGAGCGGGGAGTTGTCCAGGCCGCGGAGGTCGATCTTCGCCTCGCCGCCCACGAGCATCTTCAGCCG
>CADBQJ010000285.1 GCA_902796785.1 Fibrobacter succinogenes | reverse complement strand
CGCGCCCGGGGAAGCCGCCTTCGCCCAGGCCGAGCACGTAGATCTGCCTGAACGGCACGGGGCGCATGGGCATCATCCCGGCGATCGTCACGCCGTGCGTGAGGTAGCCGCCCTTGCGGCAGGGCAGGCCGCCGACGAAGTGTTCCACGGCCGCCGCCGCGATTTCGACGTTCCAGCTTCCCCGGACGTCGGCGAGAGAGCGCAAGACGCGCTTCACCTCGTCCTGGACCTGGGTTTCGAGCGGATCGCCGTCCGACGGCGCGAGGAACGCGTCGGCCAGATCGCCGATGCGGCTCGCCCACGTCTCCGGCGTTTTCGCCTTCCGCTCCCCGGACTCCGGATCGGACGCGCAGGGAAGACGCCTGCCCCCGTTTTTCCCGACCGCGTCCTCCAGCTCGCGGTACAGACGTTCGACGATGGCGGAAAACCGCATCGCCGATTCGCCTCCGGCGCGCACCAGGGGAATCTCGTCTTCCGGATTCCCGGACATCTTCAGCGAATCGGCCACGCGCGCCAGCCGGAGCCGTTCGAGCGCCCACTTCCAGTTGAAGAAGTCTCCGTCGTCCCTCTTTTCGAAGCCGTCGAAGGCGTGGAGGCCGTCCTCCGTCAGCTCCAGCCATTCGAGGAAATTCCCGTGGTCGAAGCGCAGCCTGCTCTGCGCGCAGACGTTGCCCAGAAAGCCGAAGAGCGTCTGGCGCGAAAACCCGCGCCGCCCCAGCTCCATCAAGGCGAGGAATCCGGCGAGGTACGAGCTCTCCTCCGACGCCGTCGTGTCGATGAGCCCGTAGGGGACTTCTCCGCGCGCGTCGAAGACGGATTCGATCACGGGGCGATAGGTCGCCATGTCCGGAACAAGCACGGCGATGTCGGAAAACGAACAATCCGGCCAGGGCCTTTCGCCGGAACCGTCCGGCTTCCAGACGCTGCCGACAATGGAGTTGTAGACCATCTCCACTTCGCGCCGGATTCCCGGCGTCCCGACGATCTGGATCGAGGCGTCCTGCTTCTTCCGCTCCAGGTCCGACGTCCGACGGCGAATCGACTCCTGCACCAGCCCGAGGACCGTGCCGGGATCGGGACGTCCCGCGCTCTCGACGCAATCCATCTCGAAGCCGTTCGCTTCGGAGCAGTCCTGCAGCAGCGCGACCGTAGCGCGCCCGGCGGCACCGAAGTTGCGGAGAAGCTCGTTGTCGTCTCCGGCATTCCATCGCTCCATCCACTCGTCCGCCCCGGCGGTCTTTCCGGCCTTCGAGGAATCGCGAGCCTGCTCGCGGTCGGACCGCACGTCCCCCCAATACTCCAGACAGGGGTTGTTGTGGTAGAAGAACACCTCGCGCTTCCCGGCCAGCCAGAGGACGATTTTCGCCTGCAGCGGGGAGAGGGTGGAGAGGCCGAAGAGGTAGATTTCATCGCCTTCGGGCGGCTCGCGTTTCTTCACCAGGTCGTAGATCTGGCGCAGGGACTTCTTTTCGCTCGCATCGCCGAAGAGGCCGTCTTTCGCCCACAGCCGGCGCGCCAAAAAGGCTTCGCCCGCCTCCGGGCTCCCTTCCTTCGGCATTTCCTTCCCGCCGGCGGCGCTTCCGCCGTCGAGCCAGCGCTCCACGATGTCCGGGCGGTGGATTTCGTAATCGTCGAGCAGCCCGGCCAGCCTGTCCGACAGCTGCCAGAGCATGCGCGCCTGCCGTTGATCCAGCGTTCGCGTTTCCGCCGGTTTCGCGCCGCCGAACACGTATCCACGGAACGGCTCCAGCTCCTTGCACTCCGCGTCGTTCAGCAGGATGTCCGCGATGGCCGTCGCGTAGGCGCGGTCCGGAAGGAGCTCGACCGGCTTCGGAAGAGCGCCGTTCATCTGCTCGACCAGATACTTGCGCAACAGCGGGTATTCGACGCCGGCGCAGAACTCCGCCTCTTTCGAAAAAACCTCGATTTGCAGGTATTTCCCGACGTTGGGATTGGGCGTCACGATTTTGGGGAAGGAGAAGGGGTCTTTTCGCTTCCGTTTCGCCAGATTCCTTTTCAGCTGTTCGGCGAGGTCTTCGATTCTGTCGCTGTAGAAGACGTGAAACGGCATTCTCTCTCCCGAAAAACGGTCTTCCGGAGAATATATCTCAGATAGGACGACATTTTTCCGCACCCGGGGATAAAAAACGCGCATACGGGTATATTTTTCCCTTAGGACCAGCGGGGAGAGCCCCGCGCAACGGAGGATTCGCGATGAAAACCACTCCCCGCACCCGCCAGGGCCTGTTCGCCCTTTCCGCGCTCGCCGCGCTGTTCGCCTTCTCTT
>CADBQJ010000284.1 GCA_902796785.1 Fibrobacter succinogenes | reverse complement strand
TTCTCCTCGTTGAGCCCCTCCTTGACCAGCTCCGCCTTGCGCTGCTCGGCGTCCACGACCATCGAGCGGAACTTCCACATCGTGAAGTGCTCGCCGTCCTTGCCCGCGCGGACCTGCCCGAAGAAGACCGGCCCCTTGCTGGTGGCCTTGACCGCGATCGCGGTGACGAGGAAGACCGGCGAGAGGAGGACCAGCCCGAAGAGGGCGCCGCAGAAGTCGATGCCGCGCTTGATCCAGTCCATGAACCAGCGGTTCCAGGAGTTGTTCCACAGGCGCGAATAGCGGTATTCGCGGATCTGGAACCAGCCGGCCAGCTCCTTGTCGAGCGACTCGATGTGGCGCTCGGTGCGCACGCGCGCGCTCTCCGCCTGCACGGGGCAGTACCAGGCGCGGAAGAGCGGATGCCTGGGGTCCAGCTTGAGCGCGGAGAGGAGCCCGGCCTCGAGGAGGTTGCGGGTGATGGCCTTGGCGATGTCGACCAGGTCGTTCTCGGTGCGGCCCAGCATGATGAGCCCGAGCCCGGAGTCGCGGTCGAGGTAGCCCTTGACGTCGACGGGCGAGGAGAAGGAGAAGAGCGTGAGGACGGCGATCTTCCAGGCGCGCGTGGTCTCCACCTGGCGCTCCATCCCCAGGGCGTTGAACTCCTTGGTGGGGATCTGCACGTAGAGGAAGGGGATCTGCTGGCGGTGGCTGCGGAGCAGCTCCTCCTTCAGCCGCATGTCGAACAGGCCCGGCGAATAGACGAAGCTCTCCGGCGCGTCCAGCCCGAAAATGCGTTTCAGCTCGTCCTTCATCCGTTCTCCCGGGGCCCGAACGTCGCGGGCCGGCCCCAAAAGTATAGAAAAGCTATCTTTTCGCCCCGATCGAAACCCCCACCCCCGGAGCCATCCATGTCCATCGGCGTCGGCATCATCGGTCTGGGAACCGTCGGTTCCGGAACCGTCGAAATCCTGGAACAGCGAATCCCCTATTTCGCCTCCCAGCTCGGGCTGGACATCGAAATCCGCGGCCTCTGCGCCAAGAGCGAGGAGGAGACCGCCCCCTTCGCCGCCCGCGGCCACCGGACGACCACGAACGCCGACGAGCTGATCGCCGACCCCTCGATCCAGATCCTGGTGGAGCTGGTGGGCGGCTACGAAATGCCCCGCCGCTGGATCTCCGCCGCGCTGCGCGCCGGCAAGCACGTGGTGACCGCCAACAAGGCGCTCATCGCCAAGCACGGCGCCGAGCTCTTCCCCATCGCCGCGGAGAAGGGCGTCTGCCTGCAGTTCGAGGCGGCCGTGGGCGGGGGCATCCCCGTCATCCGCGCCATGCAGGAATCCCTCCAGGGCTGCGAGGTCCGCGAGATCCGCGGCATCGTCAACGGCACCTGCAACTACATCCTCACCCGCATGTTCCAGCAGGACGAGGACTTCGAGACCGTGCTGGCCGACGCCCAGAAGCTCGGCTACGCCGAGGCGAACCCCACCTTCGACGTCGACGCGATCGACTCCGCGCACAAGCTCGCCATCCTGGCCTCGCTGGCCTCCGGCAAGTTCGTGGACTTCGGGAAGATCCTCGTCGAGGGGATCCGCGGCATCGGCCGCGAGGACGTGCGCATGGCCCGCGAGATGGGCTGCACCGTCAAGCTCCTCGGCATCTACCGCCGCTGCGACGACGGGCGCATCGACGCCCGCGTCCACCCCTGCCTGCTGCCCAAGGACCACCTGCTCTCGCGCGTGGACGGCGTGCTGAACGCGGTGCACCTCGAGGCCACGAACCTCGGCCCCACGCTGATGACGGGCGCCGGCGCGGGCAAGCTCCCCACCGCCTCCGCCGTCGTGGGCGACATCGTCTCCATCGCGCGCCGCATCGCCTCGGGCCGCGTCCTCCCGCTGCCCATGGGCTTCTACAACGCGGACAACGCCGCCGACCTGCTCCCCGCGGGCGAGATGCGCAACAAGTACTACCTGCGCCTCTCGACGCGCGACCGCGCGGGCGTGCTGGCCGCCGTCGCGCAGTGCTTCAAGGCGCACGACATCTCCGTGGCCACGCTCATCCAGAAGCCCGCGAAGGACGACGCGGCCTCGATCATCTTCACCACCCACCGCTGCCTGGAAAGCGACGTCCAGGCCGCGATCGCGGAACTCGACGCGCTTCCCGAATCGCTGGCCCCCGCGAAGATGATCCGCTTCGGCTGATCCCCGGGGCCGCCCCATGAACACCCGCGCGCTGGAACGGCTGCTCAACGCCCTCGCCGACCTGGCGGCGGAAACGGCGGCGCTGGCGCTCGTCTTCTGGTGGCAGTTCGGCTCCGGCGCCGTGGAGGGCGAGGCCGACTTCACGGTCAACCCCGCGCAGCTCCTCCAGCCCTGGCTCTGCCTCGCCGTCCTCTGGGGCGTGCTCTTCACCTTCTCCGGCCTCTACCGCAAGTGGAGCACGCAGAGCCGCCTGCACCACCTGTGGGTGCTCTCGGTCACCGTGCTGATCGGCGGCGCGCTGCTCTTCGCCGCGGTCTTCGGGCCCGTCGTCGCGAGCGCCGCCGTGCTGGGCGAGCCGGTCTCGCTCGCGGGCAACCCCTTCCTCCCGATGGTCTCCGCGTACGTCGCGCTCTTCCTGCTCTTCGCCGCGCTCGGGCGCATGGCGGTGCACCACCTCTTCCTGGCGCTGCTGCGCCGCGGCGTGGGCAGCGACCCCATCGCCTTCGTCGGGCTGACCGAGGCGGGGCTGCGCGTGGAGCGCGAGATGAAGGCCACGCCGCAGCTGGGCTACCGCCCCGTCGGCTTCGTCGACCTCGACGTCGAGCGGCAGTACTGGGACTACGAGGGCGAGCCGGTGCTGGGGAACGTGCGCGACCTGGAGGACCTCGTCGCGCGCCACCGCCTGCAGGGGATCGTCCTCACGCGGCAGGGCACCCGCGAGGAGCTCTTCGAGACCCTGCGCTGGCTGGGCAACCGCATGATCCCGATCTACGTGATCCCCGACCTCTATGACGTGGTGGCGGGCAACTTCAAGAGCGGCTTCGTCCACGGCGCGAACCTCAAGGAGCTCTTCCCCGCGGCCATGCCGCCGTGGCAGGTCCCCATCAAGCGGCTGCTCGACATCGCGCTCTCCGTCCTGCTGCTGCTGCTCTCGCTGCCGCTGACGCTGCTGACCGCGCTGGCGATCAAGCTGGAGTCGCCCGGGCCCGTCTTCTACGTGCAGGAGCGCGTGGGCCAGTACGGGAAGACGTTCCGGCTGTACAAGTTCCGGTCGATGCGCGCCGACGCCGAGAAGGACGGGCCGCGCTGGGCCGGCGCGAACGACTCCCGCGTGACGCGCGTGGGCAGGCTGATCCGCGTCTGCCGCGTCGACGAGATCCCGCAGTTCATCAACGTGCTCCGGGGCGAGATGTCGGTCGTCGGTCCGCGCCCCGAGCGCCCCTTCTTCGTGGAGAAGCTGCGCGAGCAGATCCCCTTCTACTCGCGCCGCCTCGCGATGAAGCCCGGCATCACCGGCTGGGCGCAGGTGTGCCACCACTACGACGCGTCGATCGAGGACGTGAAGCAGAAGGTCCTCTACGACCTCTACTACTTCGAGAACATGTCGCTGCTGCTCGACTTCCAGATCATCGCGCGCACCGTCTGGGTGGTGCTGACCGGAGCCGGCGCCCGCTGAGGGCGAGCT
>CADBQJ010000283.1 GCA_902796785.1 Fibrobacter succinogenes | reverse complement strand
TCCTCCAGGCCGCAGCCGGAGATTTCGACGCCCGCGGGGGCCTCGCGCAGGAGGTTCTGCCCGAGGAGCCCGTTGACCCCGACGACCAGCGCCTTCATCGCTCAGATCTCTTCGGCGACCGGCGCGGAGTGGTCGGCCCTGGAGTTGATCATCTCGCCCAGCAGCCCCAGGGAGATGAACTGCAGCCCCATGATCAGCGAGGTCATGCCCAGCACCATCAGCGGGCGGACGTGGAGCGCGCCCGTGGAGAGCCATTCCCAGAAGAAGGCGACGGCGATCGCCGCGCCCAGCAGCAGGAAGCCGAGGCCGACCGTGCCGAAGAAGTGGAGCGGCTTGACGGAGAACTTGTGCAGGAAGAGGAGCGAGACCAGGTCGAGGAAGCCGGAGACCAGGCGGGAGACGCCGTACTTGGAGACGCCGTGGACGCGGGCGCGGTGCTCCACGACCCGTTCGCCCACGCGGTAGCCCGTCCAGTGCGCCATGGCCGGGATGAAGCGGTGGTAGTCGCCGTAGAGGCGCACGCTCTCGACCACGGCGCGGCGGTAGAACTTGATGCCGCAGTTGTAGTCGTGCAGGCGGAGGCCGGCGACCAGGCTGACGACGGCGTTGAAGAGCTTCGACGGCATGGTCTTGTGCCAGGGGTCGTGGCGGACGCGCTTCCAGCCCGAGACCATGTCGAGCCCCTCGGATTCCAGCTGGTCGCGCATGGCGGCCAGCTCCGCGGGGCGGTCCTGGAGGTCGCCGTCGAGCGTGGCCACGTACTTCCCGTTGGCGCGGGCGAAGCCGTGGGCGAGCGCCGCGGCCTTGCCGCAGCAGTGGCGGAACCGCCAGGCGCGGATCCGGGGCTCGGAGTCGCGCAGGGCGCGGACCGCGGCCCAGGTGCCGTCGGTCGAGCCGTCGTCGACGATCAGCAGCTCCCACGAGCCGCCGAAGGGGGCGTCGAGCTCGGCGCGGATCTCCTCGACCAGGAGCGGGAGGTTCTCCGCCTCGTCCTTGGCGGGGACGACGATCGAAAGTTCGGGACGGTCAGCCATTCTTCCCTTCCTTCGCCTCCGGCTCCTCGGCGCCCGCGAGGTCGCGCAGGCGGTCGGAGATCTCGCGGCGGTCGTATTCGGGAACGCTTTCCAGCCCGCGGCGCAGCAGCGCGACCGCGCCGGAGTAGTCGCCCGCGGTCAGCAGGAACTCGGCCCCGACGACGTAGACGCGCCATTCCGTCGGGAACTGGCGCAGAGCGCGCTCGAGGAACCGGTGGCCGACGGGAAGGTACTTCGCGGCGCGCGCGGCGACGTCGCTCCTCATGGCCTCCACCTCGGGGGTCTTCAGCGAGTCGTTCGCCGCGACGGCGCGGAGGAGGGGCATGGCCGAGGCCAGTTCGCGCCGGGCCTCCATGATCACGCGGAAGTAGATGGAGTTGTAGTTGTAGAGCAGGCGGCGGGTCTCCTCGTTCACGTAGCAGCTGGAGTCGTCCAGGCAGCGGAACCGGTAGACGCTGTCGACCAGGGCGACCGTGCGGTCGAAGTCGAGGCGGCCCTGGGGCTCGCGCTCGCCGCGGCGGAGGGTGTAGACCATGCCCTGCATGTCCATGTACCGCTCCAGCCCCATGAAGTTCTCGCGGCCCACGGTGGTGGCCACGTGGAAGGGGCGGTCGGGGTTGCTGAGCACCAGGTCGAGGACCAGCTGGTCCTGGGTCTTGAGGTAGCCGGGGTTGTACTGGCGCAGCCAGTCGCGCAGGGCCGTGAACGTCTGGATGTGGTTGAGCACGGCGGCCCTGTTGGCCTCGGCGATCTTCGCGCGGGCGTTGTACTCCTCCTCGCCGCGCGCGGCGACCAGGGAGTCCTTCGACGCCTCCAGCGAGGCGCGCATGGCCTCGGCGCGGACGAGCATCGAGTCGGCGTAGGAGAGGGTCGCTTCGACGGACTTGGCGAAGTTCGCGTCGGCGATCACCAGGCCGCGGACGTCCTCGACGACCCCCTGCTCGAGCTTCTGCTTCAGGTCGGTCAGGCGGAGCGGCAGCTGGTTCGCGGGGCGGTTCTCGAGGATCTGGCGGATGTACCAGTCGGTGTTGCCCAGCGAGAGGTTGACCACGCGGACGTCGGTGCGGATCCCCTCCACCTCCTGCGCGAACCAGAGCGGGAAGGTGTCGTTGTCGCCGTTGGTGATCAGGATGCCGTCGGGTTCGCAGGACATCAGCAGGTTGTAGGCGTAGTCCCACGGGATGAAGTTGCCGCTGCGGTCGTGCTCGGCGTAGTTGCTCCAGATCGGGACGGCGGCGGAGAGGACGACCATCGCCGCGGCCGCGCCGCGGGCGAGCGAGCCGTCGTCCGTCTCCTTCCGGCGGCGCCACAGGGCGCAGACGGCCATGCCGGCGCCGATGCCGAAGACGATCCCCATCATCATGAAGCCGGGCGTGTAGAAGTAGTCGCGCTCGCGCACCTCCATCTGCACCGTCTGGGGGCCGGGGGCGGGACGGCCGTTCTTCTCCCACTGCTCGTAGGCGTACCGTTCGGAACCCAGCCCGTCGGCGAAGTTCATGTAGAAGAGCAGCCCCATCGTGGTGATGAGGTAGAGGGCGCCCACGTAGGAGGCCGTCGTGCGGTCGCGCTTCCAGAGGCGGAGGCAGACGAGGAAGACCAGGCCGTTGAAGAGGACGAACAGGACGAACGGCACCGCCTCGTTCCCCTTGAAGAGCATCATCTGCGTGGGGAAGTCGATCCCGAGCTTCGTCGTGGGCGGATTGTCCTCCTCGGCCACGGCGAACTTGCCGTATTCGCGCGTGAAGCGCACCTCGCCCACCTTCCAGGGGAGGTACTGCGCGAACTGGTAGCCGCCGAAGCCCATGTGGGGCCAGCTGAGGAGCTGGTGCGAGACCTGGGCGCGGCGGTGGAAGGCGCGGGCGATCATCGACTCGCTGCCGTACTGCTTGCGCGCGAGGAAGCCGTTGAAGCGGCCCCAGTTGTCCTGGTCGAGCAGGTCGACGACGCGCTCCACCGAGATCTCGGGGTCGTTTTCGTCGATGGCGGGGTCGAGCGCGGAGCGGATCGGGATGTAGGCGTGGTTCGAGAAGCCGACGAGCGCCAGCGTCGCGAACCAGAAGGCGAGGCGCCAGGCGCGGGCCTTGTCCGGGTCGGCGTCCTTGGCGCGGTGGAGCAGCGCGCCGACGGCGGTCGCCGCGATGCTCAGCGCGAGGATCTCGGGGAACCATTCCACCGCGTAGACCACGGCGTAGAGGAGGACGCAGACCGCCCAGACGGGCCAGGCGGAGGGGGCGCGGAGCCGCTTGTCGACCGCCAGCGCGAAGGCGAAGAGGGCCGGCAGCGTGATCAGCGTGTAGAGCTGCACGCCGATGCCCAGGTAGGCGACGTAGACGATCAGCACCAGGAGCCGGTCGCCGAAGGGAGTCTCCGCATGGCGGCTCCAGACCAGCGAAAGCCAGGTGACGCCGAAGACGAAGCACATCGCCAGGCCGTAGACCTCGGCCTCGACGGCGTTGAACCAGAAGGTGTCGGAGAAGGCCACGAGGAACGCGCCGACCAGGCCGGCGACGGGGAGGGCCCACTTCGCGTACGGGGCGCCCAGTTCGTCCTTGCGGCGCAGCCAGGCGGCCAGGACCTCCCAGGCGACGAGGTAGCTGAAGAAGACCGCCAGCGCGCTGGAGACCACGGAGATCATGTTGACGCGCATGGCCACTTCGTCGATCCAGGGCATCAGCAGGATCGCCATGCGGCCGAGGATCACGAAGAAGGGCGTTCCCGGCGGATGCGGGATGCCGAGGATGTTCGAGACGGCGATGAACTCGCCGCAGTCCCAGAACGAGACGGTGGGCGCCATCGTCGCGAAGAAGACGGCGTAGGAGAACAGCGCGGCCGCGGCGGCGCCGATCCACTTGATTTTCCGGAGCGTACGGTCTTCCATTTATCCCTCGGTGGTTTCGGGGCGGGAGGCGGAATCGGAATCGATGTTCGTGCACTTGCGCGCGACGACGTTGAGCACGCCGCCCACGAAGCGCGGGGAGTCTTCGGTGGAGAACTTGCGGGCGATGGACTGGTACTCCGAAAGCGCCACCTTGACGGGCGTGGAGGGGACCATGCGGATCTCGGCGATGCCGAGCTCCACGAGGACGCGGTCGACCATCGCGATGCGGTCGAAGTCCCAGTTGCTGACGGAGGCGCGGATCTCGTCGCGGATCTCGTCGCGGTGCTCGAGCGCCAGGTTGACCAGGCGGGCGCCGAACGCGCGCTGGTCGTCGGGGATCTCCTGCTCCTCGAGCACGGCCACGAGCGCGTCGGCCACGGTGCCGCACCCCTGTTCGAGGGCGTAGAGCACCTGGAGCGCCATCACGCGGGCCTGTCGGTTCGAAACGGCCTTGGGCGTCTTTCCCTCAGCGGCTTTCATTGGAAGTTCTCCAGATAGTGATGGCTGCTTTCGATCGCGGGCGTCTCGAAGCGGGCCATGGCGACGGCCGCCTCGGCGCACTCGGCGCCCTTGTTGCGCCCCGCGTCGCCGGGACGGTCGTGCGAGGCGCGCGCGGTCTGGTCGGCGGAGGCGTCGGTCTCGCCGCACCGCTCCAGCGCCTGCTCGAGCGTGTCGCAGGTCAGCACGCCGAAGATCGCCGGCACGCCGGTCGACAGCCCGACCCGCATGATTCCGCGGGCGCACTCCGCGCACACGTAGTCGAAGTGGGGCGTGCCGCCGCGGATCACCGCGCCCAGGCAGACGATCGCGTCGGGACGCGAGTCCGAACCGAGGCGCGCGGTCTGCATCGCGGCGAACGGCAGCTCGAACGCGCCGGGCACCCAGGCGGTCCCGACGCATTCCTCCCGCACGCCGAGCGCCTTCAGGCGCTCCAGGCATCCCTTCAGCAGCGCGCCCGTCACCCGTTCGTTGAACCGGGAGACCAGCACGGCGATCTTCAGAGACGAAGCGTCCTTCATCCGTTCTCCTTGCCGAAGGGCTGGCGCAGCATGTGGTTGAACCGGTCCCGCTTGGTCTCGAGGTAGCGGCGGTCGTCGTCGTTGGCGGCCATCTCGATGGGCACCACCTCGCTCACCTCCAGGCCGAAGCCCTGCAGGCCGGAGATCTTCTTGGGGTTGTTGGTCATCAGCCGCAGCTTGCTCACGCCGAGCGAGGCGATGATCTGGGCGCCGATGCCGTAGTCGCGCAGGTCGGCGGGGAAGCCGAGCTTGATGTTGGCGTCGTAGGTGTCGTAGCCCTCGTCCTGGAGCGCGTAGGCGCGGATCTTGTTGATCAGCCCGATGCCGCGGCCCTCCTGGCGCATGTAGACCAGCAGCCCGCGCCCCTCGGCCGCGATGGCGCGCATGGCGGCCTGGTACTGCTCGCCGCAGTCGCAGCGCGTGCTCCCCAGGGCGTCGCCGGTGAGGCATTCCGAGTGGATGCGGCAGAGGACGGGCCGGCCGTCGGAGACGTCGCCCAGCACCAGCGCGACGTGGTGCTCGCCGTTGAGGCGGTTGACGAACCCCTTGATCTCGAAGGTCTTGCCGAAGCGGGTGGGCAGCCTGGCGGAGGTGACGCACTCCACCAGCGACTCGCGCCGCTCGCGCAGGCGGTAGGCGATGATCTCGGCCACGCTCACCATGCAGAGGCCGTGCCTTTCGGCGAACTTCTCCAGCTCCGCGGTGCGCATCATCGTCCCGTCGTCGCGCATGATCTCGCAGCAGAGGCCGACGGGCTTCAGCCCGGCCAGGCGGCAGAGGTCCACGGTGGCCTCGGTGTGGCCCGTGCGGCGGAGCACGCCGCCTTCGCGGGCGCGCAGCGGGAACATGTGGCCCGGGCGCCGGAAGTCGGAGGGGCGGGCGTCGTCGTCCGTCGCGCGCATCGCGGTCGTCGACCGCTCCGCGGCGGAGATGCCCGTGGTCGTGGAGACGTGGTCGATGGAGACCGTGAAGGCGGTCTCGTGGTTGTCGGTGTTGCGCTCCACCATCTGCGGAAGGCCCAGGCGGTCGCAGTCCTCGCCCGACATGGGCATGCAGACGAGCCCCTTGGCGAAGGTGGCCATGAAGTTGATGTTTTCGGTGGTGGCGAACTGCGCGGCGCAGACGAGGTCGCCCTCGTTCTCGCGGCCCTCGTCGTCCACGACGACGACCAGCCGGCCCGCGGCGATCTCCGCGATCGCCTTCTCGACCTTATCGAACATCGGCGCGTTCCTCCTCCCGCGCCGCGCGCAGGAAATTCTCGACGTACTTGCCGATCGGATCCGTCTCGACGTTGACGCGGGTCCCCTCCTTCCATCCGGAGAGGACGGTCCGCTCGAGCGTTTCGGGAATGAGCGCCACGCGGACGGTGCGTTCGCCCTTTTCGGCCACGGTGAGGCTGACGCCGCCGAGCGCGACGGAGCCCTTGTCGATCACGTAGCGCATCAGCTCCGCGGGAAGCTCCAGCACGACCTCGCGGCCGGTTTCGCGCGGAAGGACGGAGCGGACGACGGCCACGCCGTCCACGTGCCCCTGCACCAGGTGGCCTCCGAGGAAGCTCTGGGCGGTGGCGGCGGGCTCCAGGTTGACGCGCGAGCCCGGGACCAGGTCGCCGAGCGTCGTCACGGCCAGCGTCTGGCGGATCGCGGTGGCCCGGACCAGGCCTCCGTCGACCGATTCGACGGTCAGGCAGACGCCGTCCACGGCGAGGCTGTCCTTGGGGGAGAGTTTTCCGGCGAGCGTTCCGGCGTCGATTCGGAAGGTCCTGGCGTCGCCTTCGGGAATGACCCTCTCCACGGTGCCGATCTGCTGAATGATGCCTGTGAACATAATGTCAATCGCCCTGTTGGTTTCGGAGAGCGCCGATGGGGTTGAGGCGGTACTCCTTCGCGGAATCCCGCCCAAGTGGCGCAAAACTAGAAAATTCGCGCCCTTCGAGCCATTCCGCCACTTCCGCGCACGAAACCCCCTCCCCCAGCTCCAGCGGGGATTGCAGCAGGAAAAACCGGTCGACGAGCCCGTTCCGGAGCAGTTCCAGCGAAAGTTCGGGGCCGCCTTCCACGAAAACGCGGTGAAATCCCCGCCCGGAGAGGTTTTCGAGCGCCTCGGAGAAGGCCCCGGCGAGGGTTTCCGCCCGGAGGGGGAGGAGCTCCGCGCGGGGGGCGAGGCCGGGGGCGAAGCGCCGCCCGAAGAGAAGAACGGGCGCCCCGTCGGCCGCGAAGAGCGGGTCGTCGGGGCGGAGCGCGAGGTCCCGGCCGAGGACCGCGCGCGCGGGCTGGCGGGTCCGGGGGAACTCGGAGAGGCGGTCGGTCAGGCGCGGCCGGTCGTTGCGGGCCGTGCGCGAGGAGACCAGGACGACGTCGGAGAGCGAGCGCATGCGGTGGACGAAGAGGGCCGCCTCGTCGCCGGTGATCCGGACCGGGCGGCCGCCGGGGGCGGCGGCGAACCAGTCGGCGCTGGCGGCCAGCTTGAGGTCGACCAGCGGGCGGCCGCGCGTCACGCGGAAGAAGAATCCCGCGTAGGCCTCCTCGATCCTCCCGTCGAGCCCCTCGAAGGAGACCTCGACGCCGGCCTCGCGGAGCTTCCGCGCGCCGTTTCCGTGGACCAGCGGGTTGGGGTCGAGCGCGCCGACGACGACGCGCCGAACGCCGGCGCGGACGACGGCGTCGGCGCAGGGCGGCGTGCGCCCGCGGTGCGAGCAGGGTTCGAGCGTGACGTAGAGCGTGGACCCGCGGGCGCGCTCCCCCGCCGCGGCGAGCGCGACGGCCTCGGCGTGCGCGCCGCCCGCCGCGGCGGGGCGCGAAAACCCCGAGGCGATCTCCTCGCCGTCGCGGACCAGCGCGGCCCCCACGCAGGGGTTGGGAAGGGCGCGGCCCCAGCCCTCGCGGGCCGCGGCGAAGGCGCGCTCCATCCAGAAACGGTCGCGAAGGTCGTCCATCGGGCAAAAGGTAGCTTCGCGCCCGCCCTCAGCGCGTCTCGTTGGCGTCGGGGACGAACTGCCGGAACCAGGCCAGCTCGTCGCACTCGGGGGCCAGCGCCGCGATCGCCGCGCCGGTCAGGTAGAGCGAGCCGCAGACGACCGCGGGGTCGCCCAGGGCGCGGGCGCGGTCCAGCGCGGCGCGCACGTCGCTGCCGAACAGCTCGCATTCCGCGCGGCCGGCCAGCGCGTCGCGCAGCTCCTCCGGGTCGCGGAAGCGCGGATAGGGGGTGCGCACGAAGAGGAAGCGCGCCGCGTGCGGGAGGAGGAGGTCGAGCATCCCCTCCAGGTTCTTGTCGCGGACCACGCCCATCACCACGGTCAGCTTCCGGCCGGGGTGGCGCAGCTCCAGCGCGGCGGCCAGGCAGGAGGCCGACTCGGGGTTGTGGGCCCCGTCGACGAGGATCTCGGGCGAGCGCGGCGGGCGCACGGCCTGGAGACGCGCGGGCCAGACGTGCTCGCGCAGCGCCTCCGCGGCCGT
>CADBQJ010000282.1 GCA_902796785.1 Fibrobacter succinogenes | reverse complement strand
GGGGATCTTCGCGGGCTCCTCCTCCGGGGGCGCGCTCGCCGCGTCGCTCAAGCTCGCCTCCCGCCTGGAGCGCGGCAAGATCGTCACGGTCTTCCCCGACCGCGGCGACCGCTACTTCAGCAAGGGGCTCTACGCCTGACTTCCCGCGCGGTCGCCGCGGGCGCCCGGGCCCAAACAGCGCAAAAACCGCCAACCGCCAATCGCCCTTTTTGGGCGATTTGGCGATTTTGCGCCGCGCGAAAGCGCGATGAAAGCGCGCTCCGCGAAAAAAAACATGGATATTGAGAACAGGGCGGCAATCCCGCGAAGTCATTCTATTCCTCCTCCCCCCCGGCACGGGGCCCCGGTCATCCGGGGCTCCGTTCTCTTTTTCCGCGGAGGGGAAGGCGAGGACTGCCGCGCCTCAGGAGCGCGAGGTCTTGATGCCCAGGCGGTGCATGCGGTAGGTCATCATGCGCGGCGAGATCCCCAGCTCGCGCCCGGCGGCCGAGAGGTTCTCGTTGTTGCGCTTGATGGCCTCGGTGATCAGCTCGCGCTCGTAGTTCGCCATCATCGCGTCGAGCGGCGCGCGCTTTCCGTCGCCGGCGGCGGGCTCGCCCGCGCTCAGGCTGGTCTGCAGCGACGGCGGGAGGTTGTACCCGTGCACGCAGTCGTCGCCCGCGGTGAGCACGGCGCGCTCCATGCAGTTCTCCAGCTCGCGCACGTTGCCCGGCCAGTGGTAGCTCATCAGCAGGTTGATGGCCGTCGTGGAGAGGCGCGCCACCTTCTTGCCGTACTTCAGGTTGAACTTCTCGATGAAGTGCTCGGCCAGCAGGATGATGTCGCTCTTGCGCTTGCGCAGGTCGGGCATGGAGATCGGGAAGATGTTCAGCCGGTAGAAGAGGTCCTCGCGGAAGAGCTTGCGCTCCATCAGCTCCTCGAGGTTGCGGCTGGTGGCCGCCAGGAACCGGACGTCGGCGTGCAGCACCTCGTTGCTCCCCACGCGGCTGAAGGTGCGCTCCTGCAGGAAGCGGAGCAGCTTGACCTGCGTCTGCACGGTGAGGTCGCCGATTTCGTCGAGGAAGAGCGTGCCGCCGTCCGCGGCCTCCGCGCGGCCCTTGCGCCGGCTGACCGCGCCGGTGAAGGCCCCCTTCTCGTGGCCGAAGAGCTCGCTCTCCACGAGGTTTTCGGGAAGAGCGGCGCAGTTGAGGGTGACGAAGGGCTTGTCCTTGCGGGCGGAGAGCTCGACGATGGCCCGCGCGATCATCTCCTTGCCGGTGCCGCTGCTCCCGCGGATGAGGACCGTGGCGTCGGAGGGGGCCACCTGGCGCACCTGCTCGTAGACCAGCTGCATCTCGCGGCAGGTGCCCACCAGCTCGCCGGGGTTGCCGCTGAGCATGTCGCGCAGCCTGCGGTTCTCCTCCATCAGCGCCTCGCGCTCGGCGTGGATCTCCTGGCATTCGCTGGCGGCGTCGGCCGTGATGTTCGCGACGATCTCGAGCAGCGCCACGTCGCGGTCGAGGTCGGTGCCGGCGTCCACGGGGCGGTCGATGGAGAGCGTGCCGATCACCTTCTCCATGTGGATCAGCGGAACGCAGAGGAACGCGACCTGGGAGTCGTAGTGGCGCGACTTCGTGCGGTTCAGGAACCGCGAGTCCTTGCGCAGGTCGGGGATGACGTGGCTGCGGCCCGTCTCGGCCACGTGGCCGGTGATCCCCTCGCCCATGCGGTAGTGGCCCAGCTTCTTCTCGCTTTCGTCGAGCCCGTGCGAGGCCTCGATCTTCAGCGTGTCGCCGAAAAGCAGGGTGAAGGTGCCGCGGAGCATCCCCATCTCGGAGTCGAGGATGTCGAGGATGTTCTGCAGGAGCTTTTCGACGTCGCGTTCGTGGATGATGGCGGCGCTGATCTTCTGGATGACGGCGATGTCGCCGCCGGGAGCGGCGATCCGCGGTCTTCTCTCGTCGACGTTGCTCATCGTGGCCGTCCTCTTTTACAGAAAATGTAAAAGTTTCAGGGCAATCCTGCAACAACGGACTTCGCGTGTGCCATGGCGCGCACCACGAGGGAGGCGCCGGTGGCGCAGTCCCCCGCCGCGTGAACGTGGTTCGCCGGGTCGGGGACCAGGGCGCCGCGCGGGGTGCGCGAAAGGCCGAAGCCCTCCGCGATTCCCTCGCGCGGGACTCCGACGAACCCCATGGCCAGCACCACGAGGTCGGCTTCGATGAACTCCTCGCCGCCGGGCGCTTCGGTCGGCTTGAGCGGGCGCCCTTCCGGGGAGAAGGACCACTCGACTCGCGCGGCCTCGACCCCCT
>CADBQJ010000281.1 GCA_902796785.1 Fibrobacter succinogenes | reverse complement strand
TCAGCGGCCAATGGAGATTGATCTTGCGCATGCCGTCGACGCGCGTCCTGCCGCGATATCCGTCGAATTCGATTTTCAGCGACGCCCGGGGGCAGGGCGCCTTTCCCGGTCTGAAGCACTGCGCCAGGGAGTTGGAGCCCTTGTACCGCACGCCGACCTTGCCGATCTCCACGCCGTCGATCTTCAGCGTCGCCGGGACGTACTCCTCCTTCAGCGCGTTCTCGCTCGTGTTCAGCCATGTCCAGTCCTTCTCCTTCACGGAGAGTTCGAACCGGGGAACCTTCCCCTCCTCGAAGAGGCCGATCTCGAACGCCTCGCCTCGCTCCTTTTCGGGAACGACGGACGGCTCGAACAGGGAGCACCCGGCCAGAAGGAGGATGGCGGACGCGGCGATGGCCGTTTTCGGAGCGCGCGGGCGAAGGAACATGACGGAAATCTAGCACCGCGCTCCACCGGCAGCCTCGCGAATCCCGCGAAAACGGCCGTTTTCGCCCCTCGCGCGCCTTCATTTGCTCAAAAGGCGTTCAAAAGTTCCGCCCCTCCGACAGCCTAGATTTGGAGGCATGGCGCTGCCCATCGACATCTTCGACTACTGCGACTACCGCCTCTTCCTGCGCGACTACTACGACGCGCGCAAGGCGAAGGAGCGCAACTTCTCCTACCGCTGGTTCGCGCAGCGCGCCGGCTTCAACTCCTCCGGCCTCTACACGAGCATCGTGCAGGGGAAGGTCAACCTGACCGACAACACCATCCCGAAGTTCGCCGCGGCGATGAAGCTGGAGCCGAACGAAGAGGCCTACTTCCGCCTGATGGTCGACTACACGCACGCCTCCACCGCGCAGGCCCGGCAGGAGATCTTCGACCAGATGGTGCCGCTGATGCCCGAGAAGATCCGCCGCGCGAAGCTCGACCAGCGCGAGTACTACTCCGACTGGCGCTACACCGCCGTCCACCAGGCGCTCGCCGTCTGCGACGTGCGCGACGACTTCGCCGAGCTCGGTTCGCTCTTCGATCCGCCGATGACGCCCGACGAGGCCAAGCGGGCCGTGGAGCTCCTCGCCTCGCTGGGACTGGCCAAACGGGGACCCACCGGAAGATGGGAAACCACGACCGCCACCCTCCTGGGCGGCGCCGAAGTGGGGGTCGCGGCGATCCGCGCCTACCAGGCCTCGCTGATCGAGCAGGGCAAGCTGGCCCTGGAGCGGATTCCCAAGGAGCGCCGCCACGTCTCCACCACCACGGTTTCCGTCTCCCCCGAGGGCAAAGAACGTATTTTAAGGAAACTGGCCGAGACCCAGCGCGAGATCTTCGAGATCGCGAAGTCCGACGTCGGCGAAACCGAAGTCTGCCAGCTGAACTTCCAGTTCTTCCCGCTCACCCGGAGCAAAACGAAATGAAACGCCTTGCCGGAACCCTCTTCGCCGCGGCCGCCGCGCTTCTCGCGACGGGCTGTTCCGACGAAGTGGCCGGCACCGCCTCGGGCACCGAGAACACCGTGACGCTGGCGCTGGCCGACGGCGCGGACGCCATGCCCCTGGCGCGCGTGCGCTTCCGGGCCGCGGGATCGCTTCCCGCCGAGATCGGCGACACCGCGCAGACCGTCGTGGAGGCCACGCGCTCCGGAGACGCGTTCTCCGCCTCGCTCGCCCCCGGCCGGCTCTGGACCGCCGAGCTGATCGGACAGGACTCGTCGTGGCGGAGGTTCCTCGAACGCTTCCCGTCCCCCTCCGCGGACCTCTCGCTCCGCGTGGGGCCTCTCCGCCGCGCCTCCGTCCTCAAGGGCCGCCTGACCGGCTCGCTCGGCGACGCGGCGCGCATCGGCATCGCGGGCACCGGCGCGTGGGCCAGGGTCTCCTCCGACGGGTCGTACGAGCTCGCGAACGTCGTGGGGGCCGACCTGCCGCTGGTCGTCGCCCGCAAGAGCGCCGGCTCGTGGAAGCTGACGCGCCTCGACGACTGGTCCTCCGAGACCGGCGAAGTCGAGCTGCCCGAAACGCTCGCGCTCCCCGCGCCTTCGGACACCGCCGTCAGCGCCTGGGGCTGCGCGGACGGGAAGACCGAGCTCTCCTGGAGCGAATCCGCCGAAGCCGGCCCCGCGTCGCGCCTCTTCCGCACGCTCGTGCCCGACGGCGACGGCACCGACCTCGTGCGGATCGACCTCTGCCGCATGACGCTGCGTTCGCTGGGGACGATCGCCTCGAAGGAGGAACTGGTCCTCTTCTCCGGCGGTTCTGCCGACCGCGTCTACGCGCCCGGCTCCGACGAGCTCTGGACTCTCGAGGACGGCCAGCTCCGCTCCACGGCCGGAAGCGACGCCAACCAGATCGGCATCCTCTCCGCGTCCGCCGGCGACGACGCCGTCGTCTCCTACCTCTACCGTCCCGAGGGCAACGTCCTCTCGATCTACCCCGACGCCGCCAGCTTCGTGGCCGACGCCCCCTCGCGTTCCCTCGCGCTCGACCGCACCGACAGCGCCTTCGTGCTGCTGGGCTCTTCCGAAGCGACCGTGGTGGCCCGCGACGGCGGCGTGGAACGGCTCTCGCTGGAAGACGGCTCGCTGCTCGCCTCCTGGACGAGCGAAAACGCCCGGGCCGTGCGCGGCGCGGCGCTCGCCTCCTCCGGCGTCCTGGCCCTCCTGGCCGGACCGGCCGACTCTCCCGAACTGGTGATGTCGGAGCCCGTCACGGGCGAAACGCTGCTTCGGATCCCCGGACTCCCCGCCGGCGCCTACGCCCTCGCGCACTAGGGACAATCCCTAAAGCTCGATGCCCGTGTCGCGCGCGGTCTTGTTTTCAAGCGCGGATTCGAGCGTGGCTTCGGTTCCCAGAAGCACCGCCCGTTCCTTTGCGCGCGTGATCCCGGTGTAGATCATCTCGCGCGACAGCAGCGGATTCTTTTCGTCGTCGGGAAGAACGACCAGCACGTTGCCGAATTCCGAGCCCTGCGCCTTGTGGACCGTGACCGCGTAGGCCGGCTCGTGTTCCGGCAACAACGCGACCGGACAGGAGACGACATCTTCGCCGCGCGGGAAAAGCGCGAACATCGTGCCGTCGCGTTCCACGGTCACGCCGATGTCGCCGTTGTAGAGTTCGCGTTCCTTCGAGTTTCGCGTGATCAGAACGGGAACGCCGGGGCGGTCGAACGGATTGTCGGTCCTGCGCCCCTTGCGGATTTTCCGAGCGAAGAACTCGTTCACGCCGGCCGCTCCGCAGGGGCCATGGCGAAGCACAGTGATCACGCGCGCACGGTCCAGGCATTCGAAAAGATCCTTCGCCGCGCGCGTCATGGTCCCGTCGTCGAAACAGGGGTCCGTCGAGATGCCGTTTGCGCGTTCCACCAGTTCGTCCAGCGTTCCGAAGCACGACGCCCAGCGTTCGAGCGCCCTGTGGCAGTTCTGCGCCGTCATCGCGCCGAAGACCAGGCGGAAGCATCCGTTCTTCGTTGATTCGCCGCGGAGGTCGACGGTCCAGTCGTTTCCGGTTCCGCCGTCCGCCCCCAATGCGGGCGCCCGGTTCTTCAACGCGATCAGGTCGCCGTCGTTGACGGCTTCCGCGCAGGCCTTCAAACCGCCCGCGAACCGATGCGAATTCGACAGATGGACGGCCCACCCTTCGCGTTCGCCGTTTTTCGTCGCGAGGTCGCCCAGGACGGCGCCCGCGTCGACGGACGGAAGCTGATGGCTGTCGCCGAGCAGCACCAGGCGGCAATCGTCCCGCAGCGCCTCGAGGAGCGCCCGCATCAGATGAATGTCCACCATGGACGATTCGTCCACAACGACGAGCTTGTGCGGCAACCGGTCGTAGGCCGTGTGCTTCCAGTTCGGCGCGATTCCGCCCAGCAGCCGATGGATCGTGACGCCTTTGAGCAGCCCGACGCTCTCGACAATCCCCGCGTCTTCGTCCTTGGCCTTGGCGATTTCCTTCCGGATCGCTTCGGTCAGACGCTGGCCCGCGCGTCCCGTCGGCGCGACCAGGGCGATTTCGTCGGGAAGGAGCTCGCCGGAGCGCAGCAGGGCGCGGAGAAGCGCGCAGACGATCGTGGTCTTTCCCGTTCCGGGGCCGCCGGTGATCACGGCGAATCCGCGCGACGTCGCCGTCCGGACCGCCTTTTCCTGATCCGGGTCCAGCGTCTTGTCGGCGAACGCGATGGCTTTCCCGATGTCCGGGAGCTCCTCCGGACCCGACGCCTCGACCCGTTTCCGGATCAGCTCCGAAATGCACGCGACGGCTTCGAGGTCGCGGGCGAAAAACCAGCCTTTCCCTTCCTGGGCGACGACGACGTCCTCCGGAAGCGTTTCCGCCGCGGCGCGCGCGTCTTTCCAAAGCCCCGGCGCGCCGAATTCCCCGAAGATCCTTTCGCCGTTCCTCGCGCTCAAGAAGGCGTTGCCCTTCCGCCGGGCGACGAACATCGCCGCGAGAAGCAGGAAGACGGCCGGGTCTTCGCATTTTCCGCGCTCCGCGATGTCGCGCGACAATTGGATTTCGTCGAGCGAGAGATCGCCCGCCTCGAGGCGCTCCGCCAGGAAAAGCCGCACCC
>CADBQJ010000280.1 GCA_902796785.1 Fibrobacter succinogenes | reverse complement strand
GCGAGGTCGAGCGCGGTCTGCACCGCGGGATGGTCGATCGAGAAGAACTCCACGTCGTCGTGGCGCAGCGCCAGCGCGCGGTCGGCGGTGAAGGTGCGGCCCGACGCGGGCAGCCCCGGGATCCCCTCCTCGGGAACCCCTTCGCCCGGGCGGACGACCCACGTGCCCGGGACGGCGCCGCGCGAGATCTCCGCGCCGAAGCGTTCCATGACGTCGATGACGAAGTTCTCCGCGGCGTTCTCCTTCTCGGCGCGCAGCACGTCGGCCTTGACGCGCTTCGCCTCGCGCGGGTCGAAGCTGTTGAACTCCAGCAGGAGGTCGCGGCCCTCGTGCGCGGAGCGGCGCAGCGTGTCGGCCTCCTCGCGGACGCGCGGGACGAACTCGTCCAGGAACTTCTCCGAATCCTCGCCGGGGCGTTCGAGGAACGCGGCGAGCTCGGCGCGGCGCGCGCTGTGGACGGTCTCGATCCCCATCACGGGGCGGACGAAGACGTCGAGCGCGCGGTCGTACCAGTCGCAGAGCCGTTCGCCGAGCGTTCCCTCGACGTAGGGCACGTGGATCTCCACGTCCTTCGTCTGGCCCACGCGGTCCACGCGGCCGATGCGCTGCTCCAGCTTGCCCGGCTCGTCGGGCAGGTCGAAGAGCACCAGGACGTGGGCGCACTGGAAGTTGCGCCCCTCGCTCCCGATCTCGGAGGAGACCAGCACGTCGGGCCCGTCGGGGTCGGCGAAGGCGGCGGCGGCGGAGTCGAGCCGCACGCGCCGCGCCTCGGCGCTTTCGCCCGCGGGGAGGTCGTCGCCGGCGGCGGCGAAGAGCGAGTCGGCCGCGGCGGAGAATTCCTCGTCGTCGTCGAAGTCGTCGCGGCCGTCGTCGTCGGCGTCGGGCTCCTCGTCGCTGCGGACGAACTGCAGCCCGGAACGCGCCGCGGCCGGGGCGGACGCGTCGTCGCGCAGGTAGGACTCGCCCATCTGCTCGAAGAAGATGGCCGCGTCGAGGCCGGCGAGCGCGCGCAGGGCCAGCTGCACCGAGAGCGCGGTGTATTCCGACCCGCACAGCACCAGGACCTTTTCGCCGGCGCGCTTCTTCAGGAACTTCACGAGCCAGCGGATCTTCTCGTCGCGGGCCAGCAGCTTCGCGAGCTCCTTCTGCCGCTCCTCCTCGAACCAGCGTCGGTCGAAGAAGACCGCGCCGTTCTGGAGGAACCAGAACCGCTCGGACTCGTCGAGCCCGACGTCGTCGGCCAGCGGCAGGCACTTCTTCCAGTAGGCGGCGTCGCGCTTGAGCGGGTGGCGCGAGATCCTGCGCTTGAAGAACCCGCCGACGGAGCGGCGCGTGTTGCGGACGACGGCGCGTCCGGTGCCCATGGCGTCGCAGAGGAAGCGCAGCGCGCGGGCGCACGAGGTCTTGTCGGGTTCGGGGACGACGCCGGCCAGGTCGCGGAGCGCGGGCTCCTTCTTCAGCGCGCCGAGCATGGTCGACCAGGGGGCGTCGGGGTCCTCCATCCGCTCCACGAGCCCGCCGAGCTTGGCGGCGATCTCGGAGTAGCGCGCGTATTCCGTCTTCCACTTCCCGAAGTCGGGGTAGCGCGCGGGGTCGAGCAGCTTCAGCCGCGCGAAGTGGGCGTCGAGCCGGAGCTGCACGGGGGTCGCGGTCAGCAGAAGCAGGCCGGGCGTGACGCGCGCCAGGTCGCGGAGGATGTCGTAGAGCGCGCGGTGCTCGGGGTCGGGCGAGATGGTGTGCGCCTCGTCGACGATGGCCAGGTCGAACCGCGCCTTGGCCAGCTGCTCGCGCCGGCCGGGGATCAGCAGCCAGTCCTGGTCGACGATCTGGAAGTCGCTCTGGAGGAAGGGGTTGACGGAGTCCTTGCGCACCTCGCCCACGCCCACGGCCGACTTCAGCGCCGAGACGCCGGTGCGGCCGAGCAGGTCGGCGTCGTCGCGCCGGGCCTCGCGGGAGGCCTCCAGCTGCTGGCAGTAGTCGTCGTCGACCAGCGTGAAGGTGACGTGGAAGCGGCGGTACATCTCCGCCATCCACTGGTGGCGCAGCGCCTGCGGGACGACGATCAGCGCGCGGCGCACCCGTCCGGTCTTCAGCAGCCGGTGGAAGATCAGCCCGGCCTCGATGGTCTTGCCCAGCCCCACCTCGTCGCTCAGCAGGCGGCGGGGGAGGCGCGCCTCGGAGCAGGCGGCGTCGGCGATCTGGAGCTGGTGCTCGTAGAGGTCGATGTCGGGCCCGACGAAGCCGCGCGCCGGGTCGCCGGCGATCTTCGAGCGGAGGTCGTTGGCCTGGGCGCGCAGCTCGAAGTCCTCGACGGTGCCGAAGCTGCCGTCCAGGAGGGCGTCGGCGAAGGAGCCGGAGGCGCCGGACGCGGCGTCGAGCAGGTCGGTTTCGGGGAATTCGCCGCCGTCGAAGAGGTACCAGAGGAGCCCGTCGCGCTCCTCGACGCCGGAGACCGCCACGGTCCCCGAGGCGATTCGGGCGGAGTCGCCCTTTCCCAGGCGGTAGCGCGAAATGGGGGCGTTCGCCACGCGGAAGGTGCGCGTCTCCCCGGCGCGGTCGAACCGCAGGGTGGCCAGGCGCCCGTCGGCCGAAACGACCGTGCCGACTCCGAGATCGGGTTCGGCGGAGGAGATCCACCGTTGTCCGGGAACAATCCGCATGTTCGCTCCTTTGGGCGCTCGACCGCTCCAGAACATTAAAACTAACTAACATTGGGGGTATGG
>CADBQJ010000279.1 GCA_902796785.1 Fibrobacter succinogenes | reverse complement strand
TCTTCCGCCGAGCTTCCCCCGGGTTCGATCTTCGAAGACTTCGCCGGCGCTTCGCCGACCTATTTCTCGTACGGCTCCGGCGGCCGCCAGGCCGCGTTCACCCACGTTTCGGGAACGGAGTCGCCCGACGAGCCCGGCACCACGACGCTGACCCTGACGCTCGACACCGCGGACGCGGCGGGCGCCTGGCAGGGCCCCAACTACCAGACTTCGCGCCTGCTGGGTTTCGGCACCTACTCCGCGCGCATCAAGACCGCCTCCGCGCGCGGGACCGAGCAGCCCCTGGCCGGCGCGGTCGCGGGATTCTTCACCTACCGCCACGACACGGACGACAACGGCAACGGCGTCCTGGAGAACTCCGAAATCGACTTCGAATGGCTGATCGCCGACCCGCGCGTGATCTACCTGACCGCCTGGGTCGACGTGAACGACGATCCGTGGCGCGTGACGAAGATCAACCGCACCATCGACCTCTCCCGGGGGAGGATCCTGCAGACCGTCTGGCAGAACCTCGACGGCACGAGCGGCTCCTTCTCCGACTCGCTCTCGAACTCGCCCTCGACGATCGCGGCGATTCCCGACTACGACGCGAGCGCCCGCTTCTACGTCTACGGGTTCGACTGGGCGACGGACCGCATCCGCTGGTGGATGATCGACCCGGCGGCCCCCGCCGACACGATCGTGCTCTGGGACTACCGCGGCGACGCCGGGTACATCACGCAGCAGCCGGCCTATCTGATGCTCAACTTCTGGCACACGGCCGACTGGTCGGTGGAGGGAGTTCCGAACAGCACGCAGAGGCCCCGGCTGCCGTTCGCGACCCAGTTCGACTGGGTGCGCTACGTGCCCGCGCGGTAGGCCGGAAGACTCCGGCCCGCCGGGTTTCCTCTTTTCGGCCAATTTCCGGATCTGCCGCGAACGCCGGAAACAGGCGCCTTTGGACATCGGTGTCCACGGACATTCGTTATTTGTGCGTTTACAAAAACCGGTGCCCGCCGGTTTGGATTTATCGTTTCCGGTGAAGAAACGAAAACCAAGGGGTTCGCACATGAAGCACCGCATCTCCGTCCTTCTCTCCGCCGCGCCGCTGGCTCTCCTCCTCGCCGTCGGCGGGCTTGCCGCCTGTTCGGACGATTCCGGCTCCGACGCCTGTCCCACCTGCGGCGGGACGCTTTCGGACGGCGGCTCGTCGGATTCCAACCCGGGCCTCTCCTCCGATGGCGAAGGCTCCTCCGATGGCGAAGGCTCCTCCGAAGGCGGCGCCTCGCAGCCTGAAGGATCCTCCGACGCCGGCGCCTCGCAGCCCGGAAACTCCTCCGAAGAGGAGTTGTCTTCCTCCTCGTCCTCCTCTTCGTCTCTTTCGTCCGTGGTGGACGGTCCGCAGCCCGTCTGGGCCGACGAGTTCGACGGAAACGCGATTGACGGCTCCAAGTGGGGCTTCAACATCGGCACCGGCTCCTCCGGCTGGGGCAACAACGAATGGGAATACTACACCGACCGCGCCGAAAACGCCTACGTCTCCGACGGCGTGCTCCACATCCGCGCGAACAAGGAGTCCTACAACGGGTCGAACTACACCTCGGCCCGCATGCTGACCAAGGGCAAGTTCAGCTTCAAGTACGGCACCGTCAAGGCCCGCATCGCGCTGCCGGTCGGCCAGGGAATCTGGCCCGCCTTCTGGCTGCTCGGCGACAACATCGACGACGTGGGCTGGCCCGCCTGCGGCGAGATCGACATCATCGAAACGGTCAACAGCGAAAACGTCGTCTACGGCACCAACCACTGGTCCGACGCCGGCGGCAACTACGCCACCTACGGCAACAACACGGGGAACTTCTGGGCCGGGGCCTACCAGCTCGACATCACGCAGTTCCACGACTACGAGTTCCGCTGGACGGCGCAGTCGATCAAGATGTTCGTCGACGGCCACCAGTACCACGAGATCTCCATCGAGAACAACTCCGGGAGTACCGAGGAGTTCCACAAGAACTTCTTCTTCATCCTCAACGTCGCGGTCGCGGGCAACTGGCCCGGCTTCACCGTGGACGACGCGCAGTTCCCGAACGAGATGCTGGTGGACTACATCCGGGTCTACCAGGACTGATCCCGCTTCGCGGAGAATGGCGAAGGCCGGCGGCGACGCCGGCCTTTCCGTTTCCCGGACAGGCGGTCAGAGCTCGAGCCGGAGTCCGAGTGCGTGGCGCAGCCCGGCTCCCTCGCGCAGCGCGCCCAGCGCGTAGTCCACGCCCCAGCGGTCGGGGGTCAGCGAGACGCCGACCGCGAAGAGCTCCTGCGTCTGCGGGCGCCAGGCCCGGTTCGACCCGGCGGTCAGCTGGTCCCTGGCCCACTTGACCTGCGCCATGTCGATCTCCGTCCCCGCCTTCACCGTCAGCAGGTCGGGCAGCGCGTTCCACTTCAGGCCGACGCGCGCCGAGGATTCGCCGAAGGCGGGCCAGACCAGGTCGGCCAGCAGCCGCACGCGGCCCCTGCGGTCGATCCGCGTCGCGGAGCCCAGGACGATTTCCGCCGGCAGCCACCCCTTGGCGTCGCCGCCTTCGACGTAGGCGCTTTCGCGGCGCCCGAAGCGCATCATCGCCAGCGAGAGGTTCAGGCGTCGCGTGGCGTTCCAGAACGCGCCGGCGTTCATCGTCCAGCCCAGCGCGGTCTTTTCGCGCCGCGTGATCCGGTCGGTCGCCAGCCCCACGTCGTAGCCGAAGACGAAGTCGCGGAACTTCCACGAGATCCCGGTGGAGAGGAACGTCGAGCCGGGCTCGTGGACGCGTCCGGTCGCCTCGGCCCTTTCGTCGAGCTCCTCCACGGCGTAGAGCCTGCTCGCGGCCATGGCGAAATGGAACGCGAAGGCGCCCGCCCTGCGGATCGCCGCGACCGATCCGCTCTGCCCGCCGAAGGGGTCGTCGGCGAAGTCGGCGCCGAGGACGAGAACGCTGTCGGGGAAGACGGCGGGGGAGAGGAAGAGCCCCTGCGCCCCCTGCGGTTCCGCGGCTCCCGCGCCGGCGGTCGCGCGCGACGCGGCGGGCGCGAACTCGCCGAAGAAGTCGAACGACGCCTCCGCGACGGAGGAGCCGATCCATCCCGCGTGCGCGGAAACGGCGCACGCCAGAAGCAGCGCGGCGGCCAACGTCGGCGCGCGGAGGGCTTTCCTTTTTTGAGGTCGTGCCACATGGACAATCTAGCTTTCTTTCTATATTTGACCGCGCCGAAGGGCCGAAACGCCCCGAAAGCGAGCCAGTAGCTCAGCCGGTAGAGCAGTGCCCTTTTAAGGCATGGGTCGTGGGTTCGAATCCCCCCTGGCTCACTCGACGGCGGGAGCGCGATCGCTCCCGCCTTTTTCGTTCCCTCCGCCCCATGAAGACCCTTCGCGACCATCTGCTGGAACACCCCCTCGAGGCGCTGGGCGCCCCCGAGCCGGCGGTCGAGGCCTCGAAGGTGCCGCGCCTGTGCGGCCTGACCCCCTCCGCCTGCGCCCTGGCGGTGCAGGCCCGCGTCGCCCGGGAGAACGCCCCGGTCGTGGTCGTCTGCTCCGACGCCCGCCGCCTGGAGCAGATGCGCGACGACCTCGAGGGGCTCCTGGGCGAGGAGTCGGTGGCGGTCTACGACGGCTGGGAGATCTCGCCCGAGGAGTGGACCCACCCCTCCGAATCGGTCGTCGCCTCGCGCCTGGAGCTCTTCGTCCGCGTCCGCCGGGGCGACCCGCTCGTGCTGCTGACCCGCTGGGAGCGGCTTCTCGAGCGGCTTCCGCGCGTCGACGCCCTCCTCGCCCGGACAGTCCGCCTCTCCGTCGGCGACGACGAGACCCCCGAGACGCTCGCCTCGAAGCTGCTCGAGCTCGGCTTCTCCCCGGAGCCGATGGTCGAGGAGGTGGGCGAGTTCTCGGTCCGGGGCGGCATCGTCGACCTCTTCCCCTTCCTCCGCGACCAGCCGGTCCGCGTCGACCTGATGGGCGACGGCGTGCGGGCGATCCGCTCGTTCGACCTCTTCTCGCAGCGCTCGACGGAGACGGTCGACTCGCTGGAGCTGCTCCCGATGGGCGAGCTCTCCTGGCCCGAGGAGGACTGGGAGCGCGGGAAGAAGCGCATTCGCGAACTCTACGGCGACGCGGCCGCCGAATCGGTCTGGGAGGCGCTGCGCCACCGCTCCGAGAAGGAGGGGCTGGTCTGGATGCGCCCGTTCTTCTCGCCCTCGGGCGGCACCGTCCTCGACCTGTTCGACGAGCCGCCGGTTCTCTTCGTGGACGAGGAGTCGGCCGCGGCGAAGCGGCTCGGGGAGGCCCGCGACCGGTGGAAGGAGGCCTGGGCCGCGCACGCCGCGGCCGGGCGCGCCGTGGCGCCCTTCGAGGAGCTGGTCGCGGACGCCGACGGCGTCGCGGCGCGCGTCGCGCGGAGCCGCCGGGTCGACTTCTGCTCCGTGCGCCTCGGCGGCGAAGCGCAGTGGCTTTTCGACTGCGAGGACCAGCGGCGGTGCGCCGGGGGCCTCGCGGACTATTCCGGCCTGGCCTCGAAGCTGCGCGACGAGGGGATCCGGATCTGCCTGCTGGCCGCCAACGAAGGCCAGGCCGGCCGCCTCGCGCAGCTGGTCGAGGGGCTTCCCGTCGACGAGATCCTCGTCGGCCAGCTGCGCTCGGGCCTGGTCCTCCGCGAGGAGGGGCGCGCCTGGCTGACCGACCACCAGCTCTTCAACCGCCTGGCCCGGCGCGTCCGCCGCTCGAAGTTCCGCGGGGGCGCGGCCATCCCCGACCTCTCGCGGCTCTATCCCGGCGACTGGGTGGTCCACATGGACCACGGCGTCGGGCGCTTCGTCGGGGTCCGCCCGCAGCTCCTCTCCGGCGGGGGGAGCGTGGACATGCTCGTGGTGGAGTACGCCGACGGCACGCTCCGGCTTCCGGTGGAGGACCTCTTCAAGCTCGAGAAGATCGCCCCGTCCGACGCCGAGCCGCCGCGCCGCGACCGCCTGAGCTCGCGCTCCTGGGAGACGCTCCGGAAGCGCGCCAAGGCCCGCGCCGCCGAGGTGGCGCGCGACCTGGTGGAGCTCTACGCCCGCCGGCAGGCCCGCCCGGGGTTCGCCTATCCCGCCGACACCCCCATGCAGCGCGAGTTCGAGGCCGCCTTCGAATGGGAACCCACCCCCGCCCAGCTCCGCGCCGCCGAGGAGTGCAAGCGCGACATGGAGAGCCCGCGCCCGATGGACCGCCTGGTCTGCGGCGACGTGGGGTTCGGCAAGACCGAGGTGGCCTTCCGCATGGTCTTCAAGGCGGTGGCGGCCCACAAGCAGGTCGCCGTGCTGGTCCCCACCACGCTCCTGGCCGCGCAGCACCACCAGAGCTTCGTCGAGCGCTTCTCCGGCTGGCCCGTGCGGATCGAGCTGCTCAACCGCTACCGCTCCGCGAAGGAGAAGGCGGCGGTCCTCGCGGGGCTCGCCTCCGGGACGGTGGACGTCGTGGTGGGCACCCACGCGCTCCTCTCCGACAAGGTCCGGTTCCGCGACCTGGGGCTGATCGTCGTCGACGAGGAGCAGAAGTTCGGCGTGCGCCAGAAGGAGCGGCTCCGCGAGCTCCGCATGGAGGTCGACACCGTCTCCATGAGCGCCACCCCCATCCCGCGCACGCTCCACCTGTCGCTGAGCGGCGTGCGCGACATCTCGCTGATCCAGACCCCGCCGCGGAACCGCCTTCCCGTGGAGACCCGCGTGGCGCGGTTCGACCCGCGGGCGATCGTCGAGGAGATCCGGCGCGAGCTCGAGCGCGGCGGCCAGGTCTTCTTCGTCACGCCGCGCGTCTCCGAGCTGGAGGGGCTGGCGGAGACGCTGGAGCTCGGCTGCCCCGAGGCGCGGGTCGCGGTGGCCCACGGCCAGATGGACGACCGGGCGCTCGAGCAGGTGATGTCGGCCTTCACCGCCGGCGAGTTCGACGTCCTGGTCTGCACGGGCATCGTGGAGTCGGGCATCGACATCCCCACCGTCAACACCATCGTCGTCAACAAGGCCCACATGTTCGGCGTCTCGCAGCTCTACCAGCTCCGCGGCCGCGTGGGGCGGGGCGCCGTGCAGGCCCACGCGCTGCTCCTGATCCCCGAGGACGGGAACCTGACCGAGGAGGCCGAGCGGCGCCTGGCGGCGATGGAGCGGTTCACCGACCTGGGCTCGGGCTTCCAGCTGGCCATGCGCGACCTCGAGAACCGCGGCGCGGGCAACCTCCTGGGCGTGGAGCAGAGCGGCTTCGTCGACGAGATCGGGCTGGAGACCTACGTGCGCCTGGTGCAGGAGGCGGTGGCCGAGCTCAAGGGCGACGCCGCGGCCCTCGGCGCGCGGCCCGCGCGGGCGGAGATCTCCGCGGACGCCTACCTGCCCGAGGACTACGTGGAGGACGGGCTGCAGCGGATCGCCCTCTACCAGCGCGTCTCGCGCCTGGCGACCCCCTCGCAGGCCGACGACCTGCTGGAGGAGATGGAGGACCGCTACGGGCCGGTTCCGCCGCAGGCCCGCTGCCTGGTCGCCGTGATGGTCCTGCGGATCTGCGGCGGGCTGCTGGGGTTCGAGAGCGTGGAGCTGGGCGGCATGCGCATGGTCTGCTCCTGGTCGCGCGAGGCCGAGCCCTCCGCCAGGCGGATTTCCGAGCTGCTGGGCGATTGTCCCCGCCCCGTCAGATTGCTATATCGTAAGCCGTTGCAGGCGCTGGTGGAGCTGGAGTCCGCCACGCCCGAGGAACGCGTGGTCGAGGCGGCCGGCGTTCTGCGCCATCTTTCCGGGAGCGCCGACCGATGAGGAAACTGACGGCATTCGCGCTTTCCGCCGCGGTCTTCGCCGGGGCGTTCGCCGCCGCCTGCCGTCTTCCCGGCTCCGAGCCGGAGGACACGGTCGCCCGCGTGGGCGGCTCGGTCCTCACCCTCCGCGAGCTGGAGATGAAGCTCCCGCCCGAGCTGCGGAAGCTCCAGAGCCGCGAGCAGAAGTTCGGCTCGGTCCGCCGCTGGATCGACGAGGAGGCGCTCGCCCAGGAGGCGCGCGCGCTCGGACTGCACCGCACGCCCGAGTTCCGGCTGACGGTCGCCGACTTCGAGCGCTCCATGCTGGCCTCCGCCGTGCGCAGCCGCTATCCCGACACGGCGCGCTTCCGCGCCCACCTCGACTCCCTCAAGCTCTCCGTACCCATCGCCATCCATCCCGAGCGCGTCGTCTCGGAAAAGGGCCAGCCATGACCTTCCGCGGAATCCTCCCCCCGATCGTTCTCTCGTTCCTGACCGCCGCGGGCGCCGCGGAGCTCTACGACCGCGTCGAGGCTGTGGTGGGCGGCGAGCCGATCCTGCGCTCCGAGCTGATGGACGCCGTCGGGCAGCTGCGGAACCAGCCCGGGTTCGGCCAGCTGGACGACCTCGCGCTGCGCAAGAAGGTGCTGAACCGCCTGATCGACGAGAAGACGACGCTCGCCCGCGCCGAGACCGACTCCGTGATCGTCGACCCCAAGGACGTCGACCAGCGCGTGGAGGAACACGTGCAGCGCGTCGCCCGCAGGCAGAACATGACGCTGGACCAGCTGGCCGGCGCGGTCCGCCGCCAGATGGGGATCGACATCGCCGCCTGGCGCGAGCGGCTCCGCAAGCAGTTCTCCGAGCAGATGGTCATGCAGAAGATGCAGGCGAAGTACATCGGCGAGATCAAGCTCACCCCCAAGGAGGTCGAGCGCTTCTACGCCGAGAACCGCGACGAGCTGCCCGTGCAGCGCCAGTGCGTCCGCCTGGCCCACGTCCGCGTGAAGATCCTGCCGAAGATGTCCGAGCTGGAACGCGCGCGCGCCGCCGCCGTCGCCGCGGTCGCCGAGCTGGACAAGGGCGCCGACTTCGCGACGCTCGCCGCCCGTCTCTCCGACGACGAGGCGACCGCCGGCTCCGGCGGCGACATGGGCTTCGTCCGCCACGGGATCCTCGACCCCCGGCTCGAGCGCGTGGCCTACGGCCTGGAGGCGGGCGAGTTCTCCCGCACGCCGCTCTACACCGCCGACGGCTACCACGTCGTCAAGCTGCTCGACCGGCGCGACACCGAGATCCGCCCGGCCCACATCCTCTTCCGCGTGGTCCCCGGCGCGGCCGACACCGCCGCCTTCGCCGCGACCGCCGACTCGCTCCGCGCGCTGGCGAAGGACAGCGCCTCCTTCGCCGCCCTCGCCGCCGAACGGTCGGACGACGAGGCCACGAAGGGCAGGGGAGGCGACCTGGGCTGGTTCCAGCGCGCCGACCTGAACTCCGACTACGCCGCCGCGATCGACGGGCTGGAGGTGGGGCAGACGAGCGCCCCCGTCCTGATCGACGACTCCTGGCACGTCTTCCGCGTGCAGGCCAGGGAGGCGGTCCGCGTCCCGAACCTCGCCGACGACTGGGACGAGATCGAGCAGTACGCGCGCAGCCAGCGCATGCAGGCGCGCATGCAGTCCTTCGTGGAGAAGTGGCGCAAGGAGATCCACGTCGACATCCGCGACCCGGAGCTGCGTCGCTGAGGAACGCCCCGTGATCCACCTCCACCACGTCACCAAGACTTACCGCGGCTCCTGGAAGGCGCTCGACGACGTGACGCTGCAGATCGCCAAGGGCGAGTTCGTCTTCCTCACGGGGGCCTCCGGCGCCGGGAAGAGCACGCTGCTCAAGATGATCTACATGGACGAGCGCCCCGACCTCTTCCGCGGCGGCCAGGTGCTGGTCTCCTTCGGGCGCGAATGCGTCTACGACTCCAAGACCGCGCGCGACTCCGACATCCAGAAGTTCCGCCGGATGCTGGGGATCGTCTTCCAGGACTTCAAGCTGCTCGACGACCGCGACGTCTTCGAGAACATCGCCTTCGCGCTCCGGGTGACGGGCTACAAAAGCTCCGAAATCCGCTCCCGCGTCTTCGAGCTGATGGCGCTGACCGGCATCTCGCACCGCCGCAACGCCTTCCCGCACACCCTCTCCGGCGGCGAACGCCAGCGCGTGGCGATCGCCCGCGCCATGGCCAACGACCCGCGGCTGCTCATCGCCGACGAACCGACCGGCAACCTCGACCCGGACAACGCCCAGCGCGTCTTCGAGATCCTGCGGACCATCAACGAGCGGGGGACCACGGTGGTGATGGCCACCCACAACCCGAACCTCTACGGGGCCAAGACCTTCCGGCGGCTGGTCCTCGACCACGGCCGCCTGGCCTCCAAGGACCTCATCTAGCGTGTATAAAAGAATTTACTATCATATCATACCGCTTCTGGGACTGGCCCTGGCCGCTTTGGTCGTCCTGGAGCCCAGATTGCCCGCCAGCCCTTGTATTTCATGGGCCGAAGGCGTTCTGGCGCTGGCGCTTCTCGCCTCGCTGCTCCTCTGGCACCGCTCCCGGAGGGCGGAGGCCGGAAAACGCGACGGCGAATAAAAAACTTGCGCTTTTCCCCCAAAAAAGGTAAAACGGGGAAGAGAGGACCAGAAAATGATGCGTATCCGTAAGCTTGTGTGTGCCGCGTTCCTTTTCCCCGCCTTGGTCTGCGCTCAGGACGCCGCTTCCGCGGAGGAGACCGCGGCCCCGGCGGCCCCCGCCCTTCCCTCCGCCTCCTCGCCCTTCCTCGTCAACGGCCGGCTCGACCTCGCCAAGCTGACCGCCGCGGACAGCAAGGAGATCGCCGAATACGAACTGCGCCGGACGATCGTCAGCGACTCCGCCTTCGCGCTCGACCGCGAGGTGGACCGCCTGCGC
>CADBQJ010000278.1 GCA_902796785.1 Fibrobacter succinogenes | reverse complement strand
TTCCCCGTGCGGGAATATTCGTAGCCGCGGTGGCGGCCCAGTTCGTCCTGGCGGTAGGTCGAGGTCTGGTAGATCGGGACGTTGACCGCGCCCGTGCGCGGGTCTTCGGGAATTCCGCCGTGGATCAGCAGCGTTTCGTCGCGCGTCGTTCCGGCCATCTGTCGCCTCCGTTTCGTTTTGCGAAAAATCCCTCCCGCGGACGGAACGCGGTGGCCGCGTTCCGCCGGGGAGAGAATCGGTTCGGATCGGTATCCGGTCTAGATCGCCGCCAGCGCCTGGTCGAGGTCGGCGACGATGTCCTCCCAGTGCTCCGTGCCGATCGAGAGGCGGATCGTGGCGGGGGAGATCCCGGCCGCGGCCAGCTCCTCGGGCGTCAGCTCCGAGTGGGTCGTGGTGTAGGGATGGACCACGAGGCTCTTGACGTCTGCCACGTTCGCCAGCAGGCTGAAGATCTTCAGCGAGTCGATGAACCGGAACGCCTCGGCCTGTCCGCCCTTCACGTCGAAGGTGAAGATGGTGCCGCCGCCGTTCGGGAAGTAGCGTTCGTAGAGCGCGTGGTCCGGATGGTCGGGGAAGGCGGGGTGGTTCACCTTCGCGACCTTCGGGTGCTTCGCGAGGAAGTCGAGCACCTTCTTCGTGTTCTCCACGTGCCGGTCGAGGCGGAGGGAGAGCGTTTCGGTGCCCTGCAGGAGCAGGAAGGCGTTGAAGGGGGAGATGGCGGCGCCTTCGTCGCGCAGCAGGATCGCCCGGATGTAGACGATGAAGGCGGCGGCTCCGGCGGCGGCCGTGAAGGGGACGCCGTAGCTCGGGTTGGTTTCGGTGAACTGCGGGAACTTGCCGCTCGCCGCCCAGTCGAACCTGCCGCCGTCCACGATCACGCCCCCGAGGGTGGTGCCGTGGCCGCCGATGAACTTCGTGGCCGAGTGGACCACGACGTCGGCGCCGTGTTCGAACGCGCGGAAGAGGTAGGGCGTGCCGAAGGTGTTGTCGATGACCACCGGAATCTTGTGCCTGTGGGCGATTTCGGCGATGGCGTCGACGTCGGGGATGTCGGAGTGCGGGTTCCCGAGGGTTTCCAGGAAGACGAGCTTCGTGTTCTCCTTGATCGCCGCCTCGACTTCCTTCAGGTTCCGGGTGTTCACGAAGGTCGTGTCGATCCCGAAGGGGCGGAGCGTGTGCTGCAGCAGGTTGTAGGTGCCGCCGTAGATGGTGCGCTGCGCCACCACGTGGTCGCCGCCCCTGGCGAGGGCGCGGATCGCGTAGGTGATCGCCGCCGCGCCGGAGGCCACGGCCAGGCCGCCGACGCCGCCTTCGAGCGCCGCGATGCGTTCTTCGAAGACCGACTGCGTGGTGTTCGTCAGGCGCCCGTAGATGTTCCCCGGATCCTTCAGGTGGAAGCGGTCCGAGGCGTGCTGGGCGCTGTGGAACACGTAGGAGGTGGTCTGGTAGATCGGCACCGCGCGGGAGTCGGTGGCGGGGTCGGCCTGCTCCTGGCCCACGTGGAGTTGGAGGGTTTCGAAATGGGCGGTCTTGAGGTTGAACTTTTCGGACATTGGAATGCCTCTTTGGCGCATGGCGCCGTTTTGCCGTCGCCCCTGTTTCGGTTGCGGGGCTCCGGCGTTTTTTTCCGGCGAAGTGCCGGCCCTTTTCGGGAGGATGCGCCCTCCCGGGCGTCGTCTAGTCGCGCATTCGGTCGGTCATAGAGGTATCCTCCGTTCCGAGATCCCCGGCGGGATCAGTCGAACAACCAGGTGGAGAGGTAGCGCTCGCCCGTGTCGGGCAGCAGCGCGACGATGGTCTTGCCCTTGTATTCGGGCCGCTTGGAGAGGGTCAGCGCCGCTTCGAGCGCCGCGCCGGAGGAGATGCCGACCAGCAGCCCTTCTTCCTTCGCGGCCCTGCGGGCGGCGTAGCCCGCCTTGACGTCGTCGGTCAGGTAGATCTCGTCGATGACGGCGGGATTGTAGACCTTCGGCACGAAGCCGGGGCCGATGCCCTGGATCTTGTGGGGGCCGGGCTGGCCGCCGGAGAGGACCGGCGAGGTGCTGGGCTCCACGACGACCACGTGGACGTCGGGCTTCTTCGACTTGAGGTATTCGCCGACGCCCGTCACCGTGCCGCCCGTGCCGGCGGCGGAGACGAAGACGTCGACCTTGCCTTCGGTGTCCGCCCAGATCTCCGGACCGGTGGTCGCCTTGTGGATCGCCGGGTTCGCCGCGTTCTCGAACTGCTGCGGAATGAACGAGTTCGGATTTTCGCGGGCGAGCTCCTGCGCCTTCTCGATGGCCCCCTTCATCCCCTTGGCCCCTTCCGTGAGGACCAGTTCCGCCCCGAGCGCCTTCAGCAGCTTCCGGCGTTCGACGCTCATGGTCTCGGGCATCGTCAGGATGATCCGGTAGCCCTTGACCGCGGAGACGTAGGCCAGGCCGATGCCGGTGTTCCCGCTGGTGGGCTCGATGATGACGGTGTCCTTGTTCAGCTTGCCGTCGCGTTCGGCGGCCTCGATCATCGCCAGGGCCACGCGGTCCTTGACGCTCCCCAGGGGGTTGAAGGCCTCGACCTTCACGTAGACTTCGGCGCCCCCTTCGTTGATGCGGTTGATGCGGACCAGCGGCGTCTTGCCGACGAGATCGGTGATGTGGTTGACTTTCGACATGGCTTACTCCTTTTTCGGTTTTCCTTGCGGTATCCTAGTAAACCGCTTGACTTTGTAAGATATAGAAACCGCAAGGAGCGAAGTCAAGGGATTTCCTACAAATCCGAGTGATTTTCTAATGATTTTACAAAGTGGCGAAATCCGCGCAAAATAGTGGATATTTTGTAAAGAAAATGCGGGA
This sequence comes from Fibrobacter succinogenes, assembly GCA_902796785.1. Taxonomy (GTDB): domain Bacteria; phylum Fibrobacterota; class Fibrobacteria; order Fibrobacterales; family CADBQJ01; genus CADBQJ01. The sequence continues at coordinate 6,968 of CADBQJ010000278.1, read as the reverse complement.
AAAAGGAGCTTGGGCGCCCGAAGCGGGGGATAGCTCTAATTAAATGCAGTAGTCGCCGTAGCCGGCGGAGCTGCCGTAGAGGAGGTCTGCGAGGGTTTTCCGGTCCAGAACCTCGGCGATGGTCCGGTCGAGGGGCTCGTAGAGCGCTTCGCGGAGCGTCGCGCGGTAGGGGCTTTCGTCCGCGCCGGGAATCGGGGCGTCGACCACGCTCATGTCGCCTTCGAGAAGGCGCAGCACGTCGCCCACGCGGACGTCGGCCGCGGGCAGCGCGCAGAGATAGCCGCCGCCGGCGCCCTTCACGGAGCGGATGTAGCCCGCGCGCCGCAGCGCGATGGCCACCTGCTCCAGGTAGGGCTCGGAGATGTTCTGCCGTTCCGCGATTTCGCGGAGAGTGACGGGGGAGTCGCCGCGGTTCTGCGCGACGTCGATCAGAAGACGCAGTCCGTAGCGTCCGCGCGTGGAGATCTTCACGGGACGGCTCCGTTGTAGCGCGCGTCGAACGCGCGGGCCAGGTCGGCCAGGGAAACGGAGTCGATGCGCGCCGCGATGGCGCGGTCGAGCTCGACCCAGGTGCGCTGCGCGATGCAGTCGCCCTCCTTGGCGCAGAGCCCTTCGCCCTTCACGCAGGGGACGACCGCGACGTTCTGCTCGGCCGAGCGGAGCACGTCGCCGGCGCTGATTTTCTCGGGGTCGCGCGCGAGGAGGTATCCGCCGCGCGGTCCGCGCGCGCCGTCGAGCACGCCGTCGCGCTTCAGCGGGATGAAGAGCTGCTCGAGGTAGCCGGCGGAAATGCCCGTGCGCTCGGAGATCTCGCGCGTGCTGAGGCGCGACCCGCGGTTCGCGGCCAGGCAGAGGGCCGCTTCGAGCGCGTATTGTCCGCGGGTCGAGATTTTCATGACTGCGAAAAATCTCCCTAGAACTCGATCGTCTCGGGTTCGCGCCCGAAGCCGCTGATCGTCGCCTTCCCCGATTCGAAGAAGAGGACCAGCGTGTTCGGGTCGTCCTCGGAGTACATGGAGCGGAGCGAGGGGTAGTGGTCGAGCATGTCGCGCTTCGCCTCGACGCGCGGGTCCTCCTTCAGGACGCCGGCCACGCGGATCCACTCGTTCCCGCGCATCGCGCAGAGCTCCACCTTCGGGTTCGCCAGGATCTGCTTCGCGACGTCCTTGGAACGGCCGGTCTGGATGCAGAGCTTCCCGTCGAAGAGGTTGACGGTGCCGAACGGGCGCACGCGCGGCTGGTCGCCGTCGACGGTGGCGAGGTAGTAGGTCTGGGCTTCTTTCAGGAAATCGAGGATTCGCTTCATGGTTCTCTCCTTGCTGTTCAGTCCCTAAGATAGGAGAAAAATTCGTTCCCGGAGGCCAAAAGCTCCGAAAGGCGCCCGTTGCGCCGCTCGGTCGGCTCGTGGCGGACGGCCTGCGCGACGGCCTCGCGCGTGCCGATCAGGAAGACGTGCGACTTCGCGCGCGTGACGGCGGTGTAGAGGAGCGTGCGCTGGAGCATCTTCGCGTGGCTCCGGTCGAGCGCGATCGCCACGACGGGGTATTCGCTGCCCTGGCTCTTGTGGATCGTGCAGGCGTAGGCCAGCTTCACGTCGCGCATCTCCTTCGCGTCGAGCTCCACCAGCTCGCCGAAGTCGACCTGGACCTTTCCGGAGCGAGGGTCGAAGCCGGCCACGGTCCCCAGGTCGCCGTTGAAGATGTTGTGGTCGTAGTCGTTCTTCTGCTGCATCACGCGGTCGCCGCGCCGCAGCTCGAGGTCGCCCGACCGGAAGGGGGGCGAGGCGGAGTTGAGCCGGCGCTGGAGCTCCTCGTTGACCGACTCGGTCCCCAGGATCCCCTTGTGCATCGGCAGGAGCACCTGGACGTCGCGCATCGGGTCGACGCCGAACCGCGCCGGAATCTCCTCGGTCACGAGCCGGACCAGCAGCTCGCGCGCCTCCTCCGCGCGGCGGACGTAGCGGAGGTGGAAGTTGGCCTTCGCGTCGTCGGGGTTCGCCTCGGGCATTTCGCCGCGGTGGATCCGCATGGCGTTGACGGGGATCTCGCTGTCGGCCCCCTGGCGGTGGATCACGTCGAGCCGCGCGGAGGGGACCTGCGGGCACTCGAGCAGGTCGCGGAAGAGCGTGCCCGGGCCGACGGAGGGGAGCTGGTCGGCGTCGCCCACCAGCATCAGCGAGCAGCCGCGTCCCAGCGCGGCGACGAGCGAGGCCATCAGCGGGACGTCGATCATCGAGGATTCGTCCACGACGAGCGTGCAGTCCGCGAAGGGGTTGTCCGCGTTCCGCCCGAAGAGGTTGCCGACCGGGTCGTACTCCAGCAGGCGGTGGATCGTCTTCGCCTCGAGCGAGATCACCTCGGTCATGCGCTTCGCCGCGCGTCCGGTCGGGGCGGCCAGGAGGATCCGGCGCCCGGCGGCCCGGAGGAGCGCGACCACCCCGCGCAGCGTGGTGGTCTTGCCCGTGCCCGGCCCGCCGGTCAGCACGAAGAGCGCGCTGCCGCAGGCCTTCAGGATCGCCTCGCGCTGGCAGGGGTCGAGCTCGATCGACTCGCTCGCCTCCCAGCGGCGCAGCGTCTCCGCCAGCTCGCGCGGGTCGCCGCCGGGGACTTCGCGCCGCATCGCGTCGAGCGCCCATTCCGCCACGCGCTTTTCGCAGCGGTAGAGGCGGGGGAGGTAGACCGCGTCGTCGACGCGGACCGTTTTGCGCTCGCGCTCGGTTTCGTCGAGCGTCCCGGGCAGCGCGTCGACGATCCGCTCGAGGAAGTCGGCCGCGTCGGCCTCGTTTTCGAAGGGGGTGTTCTTCGCGAGCAGGTCGCGCGCGCGGGCCAGGAGCGGGTCGCGGCGGAGGAAGAGGTGCCCCTCGCCGGTCGCCTCGCCCAGGACGCGGAGGATCGCGGCGGTCTGGCGCCGCGCGTCGAGCGGGTCGGTCCCGAGCGAGCGCGCGATGCGGTCCGCGATCGCGAACCCGACGCCCCAGACCTCCTCGCAGAGGAGGTAGGGGTCGTCGCGCAGGACGGCCATCGCGTTGTTCCCGTAGGCGCCGCAGATCCTCTGCGCGGTCGCGGCGCCGACGCCGGCGGCGGTGAGGAGCAGCAGGACGTCGCGCGAGGAGCCCAGCGCCTCCCAGTCCTCGACGAACGCGGCCACGTAGCGGCGGCCGATGCCCGGGACCTCGCGGATCCGCCCGGGGTCCGCCTTGAGGATCTCGACCGCGTCGGGGCCGAAATGGTCGGCGATCGCGGCGGCGCGGGCCTGGCCGATGTTGCGGAACCGTCCCGACGCGAAGAACCGGCGGACGCCGTCGGCGTCGCGCGTCTCGACGGGCTTGAAGGAGGTCGCCTTGATCTGGCGCCCGTACTTCGGGTGCTCGGTCCAGTCGCCCTCGACGTCCACGGTCTCGCCCTCCGCCATCTCGGGGAAGAAGCCGACCAGGGAGACGGTTCCCGGTTCGCCGTCGACCTTCGCGGCCAGCACCGACCAGCCGTTTTCGGGGTTGCGCCACCGCGTGGCGAGGATCCTGCAGCGGAAGAGCATCAGCGCGCGGAGGCCCTGCGGAGACGGTCGTTGACGGCGCGGCCCAGCCCCGCGTCGGGCAGGACGTCGGCCACGATCAGCCGCGCCCCGAGGGCGTCGAGCTCGCGCATCATGCGGTAGAGGTTGCGCGCCGCCTCGGCGGGGTCGCCGGCGGGGGAGAGGTCTCGCCAGCCCGCGCAGGGGCCGGAGACGGAGCGGCCGAAGACCAGGCGGGCCACGTCGGGGCCGTCCTCGAACTCGTCGGTCGCCAGGCGCATGGGGGTGAGCGGCGCGTAGTGGCTGGGCATCTGCCCGGGCGCGACGATCTTCGCGCTCTCCTTCCGGGGAAGCTCCACGGGCCCGACGACCGCCTCGATCTCCTCGAGCGCGAGGCCGCCGGGGCGCAGCAGGACCGGACGTCCGCCGAAGAAGCCCACGATCGTGCTCTCGACTCCCACGGAGCAGTCGCCGCCCTCCACGTAGCCGTCGACCTGCGCCATCATCCCGGGGTCGAGGTGGGCGCTGCGGGTCGGGCTGGTGCGCCCGAAGGGGTTGGCGCTGGGGGCCGCCAGGGGCAGGCCCGCGGCCCGGATCACCGCCCGGGCGACGGGGTGCGAGGGCATGCGGACCGCGACGGTCTCCAGGCCGGAGGTGGTTTCGGGCGGGATGCGGGGGCGCTTGGGGAGGACCAGCGTGAGCGGGCCGGGCCAGAAGGCCTCGGCGAGCGCCTTCGCGCCGGGCGGGACTTCGGAGGCCACGCCGTCCAGTTCGCCGATGTCGGCGATGTGGACGATGAGCGGGTCGTTCGCGGGGCGTCCCTTCGCCCTGAAGATCTTCAGCACCGCTTCGGCGCTGTCCGCTCGGGCGGCCAGGCCGTAGACCGTCTCCGTGGGGACGGCGACCACCCCTCCCGCGCGCAGGATTTCTCCCGCCTGTTCCGGGGAGAGAACGGTCGAGGGCAAATCAGGCCCCGCGGAGTTTGCGCACGGCGGCGTCGATGTTGGCGAAGAGCTTTTCGAGGTCCTCGAGCCTGACCGCGCTGAAGGCCAGGCGGATCAGGCCGGAGAGGACGATGGTGCCGGTCGAGAAGTTCGCGTTCAGCTCCTGGCGGACCGCTTCGGCCTCGACGCCGACGGGCTTCACGCACATGAAGTAGCCGGAGTTGAAGGGCATGGGCTCGAACGATTCGCGGTATTCCGGATGGGCCGCGAAGATCGAGACGATCTTGTCGTGGCGGGCGCGGAGCGTGGCGTACTTCTCCGCCTTCTCGGCCGCGTAGGTCGGGCTGGTGAAGGCCTTGAGCAGGTTGAGCTGCGCGGGGTTGGAGGCGTTGGAGATGGTGCAGCGCACCACGCCCGCGGCCTTGGCTTCCAGGGCCTTCAGCGCTTCGGGCGTCAGCCCCTTGCCGCCGAACGCGACGAAGCCGACGCGCAGGCCCCACACGTAGTCTTCCTTGGTGGCGCCGTCGAGCTTGACCGCCAGCACGTTCTCGTGCAGGTCGACCAGCCGCGCGAAGAGCGATTCCTTCTCCACGCCCTCGCGGTAGACCAGCCCGAAGTAGGCGTCGTCGATCAGGACGGCGATCTTCTTGCCGGACTGCGCGGCCTTCAGCAGGCCCTTCTGGATCGCCTCGGCCTCGGCGACCGTGGGGGTGTAGCCGGTGGGGTTGTTCGGGAAGTTGAGGAGGATGACCTTCTTCTCGCCCGGGGCGTTGACCTTCTCCAGGAGGGCGTCCACGTCGTAGCCGCCGTCCTTGAAGGTGTTGAACGTGACCAGCTCGGCGCCGTAGGCGTGGCCGAGGACCAGTTCGTAGTTGTCCCAGTAGAGGTCGGGGAGGATGACCTGGTCGCCTTCGTCGAGGAAAAGGTGGCCCGCCACGCTCACGCCGTGGGTCAGCGCGCAGGTGGCCACGGGGAGGCTGAAGGACTTGCCGCGCAGCGACGGGTTCTTCTCGACCTCCATCTCCTGCCAGCGCTTGCGGAGCTCGGGACGGCCCCAGCTCGGCGCGTAGAGCAGCGCCTTGGGCCCGAGGGGCATGTCCTCCATCACGCTCGGGAGGCGCATCGGGGTGCCGTCCTCTTCGAAGGCGGTGCCGATGGTCGCGTTGAGCGCGCTGCCCTTGGCCTGGGCGGACTGGCCGAGGATCCCCTTGCTGGGAAAGTAGATCGCGCGGCCCTTGCGGGAGAGCAGCGAGAAGGCGGCGCTGGGACAGGCTTCGAGCGTTTCGTCGAGCGCGGCGGCGAGAGGATGGAGGTTTTGCGACATCGTCGTTTTTCCCACAAAAAGAGCCGCACGAATTCGGACGAGATCGTGCGGCAGGTTCGACAAGACCCCGAGGTCAAGGCCCCGGATTCGCTGAAACTCTAGCGGAGTTTCTTCTTCTGGCGATCGGCGCGACGGTGCTTCTTCCGCTTGTGCGTGGCGATCTTGTGACGTTTGCGCTTTTTTCCGCAGGGCATAAGGCCTTCCTCAATTAAAGTTCCCAGGGTCACGCGGGACTGGCGCGATTGCGTGAACCGAAGCCGTCCCGACGGGGGCAAAAAGAGAAATTTCCGCCCGTTTTGTCAAGGGCGGGCGCGCAGGATTTCGAGCGTTTCCCGGGCGAAATCCTCGAGCGAGGGGTCGCGGGCGCCCATCAGCAGGACGAGGTCCCCGGGCCGCGCTTCGGCCGCGATTTGGGCCGCCGCTTCCCGCCTGTCGGCCGCGAAACGGGCGTCGCAGCCCGCTTTCCGGGCCTCCTCGGCCAGGTCCGCGCCGGAGATGTCCCGGGTCACGGTGCCGCCGGCGAAGTGGATCTCGGAGAACCAGATGGCGTCTTGCGGGCGGAGCCGGCGGCCCAGCCGCTCGGCGAGCTCCTTGCGCATGAACCGGGCCGGGGCGAAGCCGTGCGGCTGGAACCAGGCCAGCACGCGCCCGGTCGTCGCCCCCTGGGCCGTGGCCAGGACGGCGTCGATCTTGGCGGGGTTGTGGGCGAAGTCGTCCACGACGGTCACGCCGCGGTCGCACCCCACGGTCTGGTAGCGCCGCCAGATGCCCTTGAAGTCCGCCAGCGCGGCGACCGCGGCGGAGAGGGGGACCCCCGCCTCGCGGGCGGCGGCGACGGCCGCCAGCGCGTTGGAGAGGTTGTGCTCGCCGGGGAGGGGCAGCGTCCCCTCGACGTCGCCGATCCGGAAGCGCCACCCGCCGGGCACGGGGGTCCGTTCGGAGCAGCGGATTCCCGCCTCGGGGGAGTCCAGCGAGAAGTCGGAGCCCCGCGACCGCGAGAGCGAGGCCGAGACGGGGTTGTCCAGGTTGACGCAGAGGCGCCCGGAGTGGTCCGCGAAGGTCGAGAAGAGCTCGCGGAGCTCGTCCAGCTCCTTGTGGTCGCGGTCGACGTTGAGGATCAGCCCGACTTCGGGGCGGTATTTCACGAGCGTGCCGTCGGACTCGTCGGCCTCGATCACGAGCCATTCGCC
>CADBQJ010000277.1 GCA_902796785.1 Fibrobacter succinogenes | reverse complement strand
GCGTCGGGGGAGCAGTGCCAGACGTTCTCCAGCAGGTCCTCGCGCAGCACCACCTCGCCCCTGCGCGAGACGAAGTACTTCATGATCTGGAACTCGCGCGCGCTCATCTGCAGCGTCGTCTCGCCCTTCTTGGCGACGTACCGCCTGAAGTCCAGGAAGACGTCCCCGCGGCGGAAGACCTCCTCGGGGGCCTGCGCCGCGCTCTCGGCCCGGCGGCGCAGCGCGGACTTGGCGCGCGCCAGCAGCTCCAGGATCGAGAAGGGCTTGGTGACGTAGTCGTCGGCGCCGATCTCCAGACCGGCCACCTTGCTCGACTCGTCCGTCTTGGCGGTCAGCATGATGATGAAGGTCCCGGGCAGCGAGTGGCGGAGGCTGCGGCAGACCTCGAACCCGTTCTTCTTCGGGAGCATCAGGTCGAGCAGGACGAGGTCCGGCAGGAACTCCGCGGCGCGGACCAGCGCCTCCTCGCCGTCGCGGGCCACGTCGACCTCGTATCCCTCCAGCTCGAAGTTGTCCTTCAGCCCGACGAGGATGCTCTCCTCGTCCTCGACGATCAGCACTTTAGCCATTGTCGTTTCTCCCGAAAGTTATCGTGAAAACCGTGCCCTTTCCCGGCGCGCTGTGCAGCGACAGGTGCGCCCCGTGGAACTCCACGCTCTCGCGGACGATCGCCAGGCCGAGCCCGCTGCCGGTCGTGCTCCGCGTCATCTCGTCCCCCACGCGGTAGAAGACGTCGAAGATCCTTCCCTGCTCCGCCTCGGGGATGCCGATCCCGGTGTCGGCCACCACGAGCGTGGGGCAGCCGTTCCGGTTCTCCGCGGTCACCTCCACGACGCCGCCGGAGGGCGTGTACTTGACGGCGTTGTCGACCAGGTTGCCGATCATGCTGTCGATCGAGCGTCGGTCGGCGACGAGCGTCGTGTCGCCGGAGGAGCTGTAGTTGAGCGAGACCCCCTTGCGCACCGCCAGCGGCAGCAGCCGCTCCACGGTCTCGCGGCAGCGCTGCGACAGGTCGATCTCCTCGCGCTCGTTGCCCGAGATCCCGCGCTCCAGGCGGTTGTAGCAGAGCACGTCCTCGGCCATCTGCTGCAGGCGGATCGACTCGGCCTGGATGCGCAGCGCGTATTCGGAGACCTTCTCCGGCGAGCGCGCGCGGCCCGAGGCGATGGTGTCGGCGAACATCCGGATCGAGGTGAGCGGCGTCTTCAGCTCGTGCGTGACGGCGCTCAGGAAGTTGGACTTCATCGCCAGCAGGTTGCGCTCGTTGCGGATGGAGCGCAGCGTGGCGAAGAGGGCGACCAGCAGCGTGGCGAGCACGCAGAGCACCAGCAGCGCCTGCAGCAGCGCCACGCGGCGCGACATCCTGCGGAGCACGCGGGCCGGGGGCTGGTAGGTCAGCAGCTGCGAGACGGGCGCCGTCCCCTCCTCGAAGACGGTCTCGACGGCCAGGGAGCGGTCCGAGTTCTCGTCCGCGCGCGTCACCCACTCCTTCCCGGAGCGGAGCGAGATCCGGCCGACGCGCCAGGGGGAGCGCGACGCGCGGATTTCGTCCAGGAGCGCCTTCAGCGCCGGCCCGCGGTCGAAGATCCCGACAACCTGCGTCGGGCCGTGGCGGACGACGAGGACGAAGTGGCCGTCGAGCGCGGTCCAGGCGCGCGAGCTGTCGCGCAGGTTCGCCCGGAGCGCCTCGGCGACGTCGCGCGAGAGGTACTGGGCCACGAGGGCGTGGCCGTCCTGCACGCGCAGCAGCGAGTCCTGCTCGGCGATCCGCTCGTAGAGGGCGCCCTTCCTCCCGCGGACGAGCTCGATTTCGCGCGCGGCGAACCGGGTCGCGTGCCCGGGCGCGGGGGCCAGCGCGGGATGGGCGAGCAGGCGCATGGCGTTGTCGTGGACCGCGGCGAACGCGGCCTCGCTTCCCCTGCCGCGCAGGAGCGCCTCTTCGCGCTGGAGCGCGAGCCCCAGCTCGAGCGCGCCGCCCTTGCCCGCGAACGAGTCGCCCACGGGAAGCGCGGGATAGACGCGCTG
>CADBQJ010000276.1 GCA_902796785.1 Fibrobacter succinogenes | reverse complement strand
GAAGATCGGCCCCTCGCCGGTCTGGATGCAGCGCCTGCTGCGCGCCGTCGGGCTGCGCCCGATCAGCAACGTGGTCGACGTCACCAATTTCGTGCTGATGGAACTCGGGCAGCCGCTCCACGCCTTCGACGCGGATAAGATCTCCTCCGGCAAGCTCCGCGCCCGCCGCGGCCGCGCCGGCGAGGTCCTCCGCACGCTCGACGGCCAGGACCGGAAGATCGGTCCGGAAGACCTGCTGATCTGCGACGGCGACGTCCCCGCCTGCGCGGCCGGCGTGATGGGCGGCGCGGACACCGAGGTGACCGACGCCACGACCTCCGTCGCGCTCGAGTCCGCCTGGTTCGAGCCCGCCGTGATCCGCCGCCAGGCCAAGCGGATCGGGCTCTCCAGCGACTCCTCCTACCGCTTCGAACGCGGCGTCGACCCGCTCGCGCAGGACTATGCGTCCCGCCGCGCGGCCTCGCTGCTCGCCTCCCTCTGCGGCGGAACGGTCCGCGAGGGGAGCGTCGAGGTCTTCGCCGAAGGCCACCGCCGCGAGCCCCTGAAGGTCTCCCTGCGCCATTCGCGCGTGAAGACGATCCTCGGCTACGACCCCGGCGCCGACCGGACCGCGTCGCTGCTCGAGGGGATCGGCCTGCGCGTCCTGTCGCGCGACGGCGACTCCGTCCTCTTCGAAGTCCCCGGCTGGCGCCCCGACCTCGAACGCGAGATCGACCTCATCGAGGAGGTCGCGCGGCTCGAGGGCTACGACAAGATCCCCACGAACTACCCGAGCTTCGCCCTCTCGAACGTCCCGCTCCCCAAGGCCGAGCGGGTCCGCCGCGTCGTCCGCCGCGTCCTCGCGGCGAGCGGCCTGGACGAAGGGCTCAGCCTCCGCTTCGAGTCGCAGGCGAACCTCGACGCCGTCTTCGCCGAAGACGACCCGCGCCGCGTCGCGGTGAAGCTGCTCAACCCCCTCAGCGAGAACTGGGGCGCGATGTCCACCTCGCCCATCCCGCGCATGTTCCAGATCGTCTCGGCGAACGCCCGCAACGGCGAGCCGTCGGTCCGCTTCTTCGAGGCGACCCGCGTCTTCGCCCCCTCCGGCGCCGCCCCCACGGCGAAGGATCCCGGCGTGGTCGAGTCCGACCGCCTGGCGATGGTCGCCGCGGGCGAATGGGGCGGCGGCGACGAGCCCCGCCAGGTCGACTTCTTCGACCTCAAGGGGATCGCCGAAAACCTCTTCCGCGAACTCGGCGTCGACGTGGAGTTCCGCCGCGCGAAGACCGCGCGACCCTACGCGCATCCGCACCGCCACGCGGAGCTCTTCCTCGGCGGCCGCCTGCTCGGCGAGCTCTTCGAGGCCCATCCCGCGATGCGCGGGAAGTTCGAGTTCGACGCGCTCCGGACGGTCGTCGCCGACCTCGACTTCGACATGCTCGCCGAAGCCGCGCTGCCCGAACGGCTCTTCGCGCCCTTCTCGCGCTTCGGCGCGGTCCCGCGCGACATCTCGCTCCTCGTGCACGAACGCGTCGACCAGGCCGAGGTCTTCGAAAAGCTCGCGGCCATCAAGGCGGCGAACCGCGTGGACCTGCGCTTCGTCTCCAGCTACGTCGGCAAGGGCGTGCCGGAGGGCAAGCGCAACCTGCTCTACCAGAGCGTCTACCAGAGCCGGACCGGATCGCTCACCGACGACGAGGTCAACAAGGCGCAGGAGAAGTTCATCGCCGCGGTCGAGGCCCTCGGGGGAATCGAAGTCCGCAAGTAAAAAAATCCGCCGAAACGCGCGCTTTTTCCTATTGTTTCCATAGGAACGTTTTTCGCCGCGCCCGCGCGCTTCCGGAGGATCCATGGACCCGCAGAAAATCGATGAAATCGTCAACCGCGTCGCCGCCCTCATCGAGGAGCTGAACCGGACCAGGGCCGAGCGCGACGCGCTCCAGGCCAAGGTGGGCGAATTGGGAAGCGCGAACCAGGAGGAGATCTCCCGGCTCCAGGCCGAAGCGGCCGAATGGTGCTCCCGCTGCGAGGAGCTGCGCGCCGAAAAGGACGAAATCGCCTCCAGGCTCGCGGCCAAGGAGGACGAGCTCCTCGAGGCCCAGATCGCCGTCGAGGAACGCGACAACCGCCTCGGCGACATCGCCACCCGTCTCGAAAACGCCCTCGGCGGCGCCTCCGCCCCCGCGGAAGCTCCCGCTCCCGCGCCCGAAGCCGCGCAGCCCGCGCAGGAAGAGGCGCAGCCGCAGCCCGATCCCCAGATCTGGGACGCTCCCGCCGCCGAAGGAAACAACGGCTACGGCGAAGCCAGTCCCGAAACGCAGCAGTTCAGCTTCCAATAGGCCGCTCCGGCCGAATCCGCCACCCCACGGAGGGCATCCATGGTCGAAGGAGAAGCGCTTCGCAAAAAGACCATCTCCCTTTGCGGGCAGAGCCTGTCGATCCGCACCGACCTCGACGAGGCCACCCTGGCCGAGCTGGTCGCCTTCGCCGAGGAACGGCTCGCCGCGCTGGGCGTGGGCCCCGCCGTCGACGACCCCCAGCGGGTCCTCCTGCCGTTCCTGGTGGTCTGCGGAGAGCTGCTGGAAAGCCGGAAAAAGGCCGACGAGCTCCGCCTCGAGCGCGAGGAGGCCGACAAGCGGCTGAAAGCGCTTGCGGAGCTGCTGGAAAAAAGCGATATTCCATAAGGGGCAACGTCCATCCGTTTCGACGCCCGACTTGTTAATTCGATGCCAGGCGGACACTTTCCCGCTGCGCGATCAGGCTCGGCCACGTCCGAGAAGGTCAATCTCCGGGAGGAACGCCAAATTTCGTACATGGAGTACGTGGCTTCGACTCGCGGATGGGCGTTGCTCTTTTTTCTATTTTCGGGGTTCGCCAGGGGCCACCGAGCCCAAGGAGTTTTTGCATGAGCCCGTCCGAGTCCGACCGGCGCGCAGCCGCCGCCGAGGAGTATCTGAAGACCATCAGCGTCAAGGTGAACGCGGAACTCGACCGCAACCTCCCGCCGACGACCGACCGGCCCTCCCGCCTCCACGAAGCAATGCGCTATTCGGTGTTCGCCGGCGGCAAGCGCCTGCGCCCCGGCCTCTGCTACGCCGCCTGGAAGGCGCTGGGCGGAAAGGGCGACGAGATCTTCCTGGCCACCTCCGCGCTGGAGATGTTCCACACCTTCTCGCTCATCCACGACGACCTTCCCTGCGTGGACGACGACGACCTCCGCCGCGGGCGCCCCACCGCGCACTGCCAGTACGACGAGGCCACGGCCGTCATGGCCGGCGACGCCCTCTGCGTCCTCGCCTTCGAGCTCCTCTCCCGGACCGGCGTCCCCGAAGTGGTCGGCACCATGGCCCGCGCGCTGGGCACCTACGGGATGATCGGCGGCGAGATCACCGACATCGAGTCCGAGGGGAAGAAGGTCGACCTCGACACGGTGGACTACATCCACGACTGCAAGACCGCCTGCCTCATCGAGGCCTCGCTGGTCATCGGCGCGCAGATCGCCGGCGCCTCCCAGTCCGACATCGACGCGCTGGCCCGCTACGGCCGCAGGATCGGCCTGGCGTTCCAGGTGGTCGACGACGTGCTCGACGTGGTCTCCACCACCGAGCAGCTGGGCAAGGACGCCGGCTCCGACATCGAGCTGGGCAAGGCCACCTATCCGGCGCTGATCGGCGTGGAGGCCTCCCGCAAGCGGGCGAACGAGCTCGTCGAACAGGCGCTCGAGGCGCTCGAATCCGTCCGCGCGGACACGACCGTGCTGCGCGACATCGCCGAATTCATCGTCAAGCGCGCGAACTAGCGCGACGGAGACACCCATGGCCGAAGAAAACCAGAACCAGAAAGCCCCCTGGGACGACGGATTCCGGAGAGTGGCTCCGCGCGACGGCGGCGACGCCGGCTCCGCGCCCCGCGGCCCCAGGTCCGGCCGCCCCTTCGGCGACCGCCGCCCCGGCCGCGCCCCCGAATACTTCGTCCGTCGCGACCGGAACGAACGCGACCGCCGCGACGTCGAGATCCGCCCGTGGATCCGCCGCCTCGCGCTCCTCAAGACCGACAAGGGCCGCTCCAAGGAGGCCCGCTTCCTCCTGGAAGGCGTCCGCTGCGTGGAGGAGGTGGCCAAGAGCTCGCCCGGGATCATCGTGAAGGTGGTGCTCTCGCCCGCCTTCTCCAACCCCGACCTCTCGCGCCTGCTGGCCAAGGCCGGCATCGAGCCCGAAACCGTCTCCGCCGAGGAGATCGACTACCTCGCCACCACCGTCTCCCACCAGGGGATCGTGGCGGTCTGCAACCAGGCCGCGCTCAAGCCCAACTGGGACAGCGCCCACCTGGTCACGCTGGTCGACTCGGTGCAGGACCCGGGCAACCTGGGCGCCATCTTCCGCACGTCGCTGGCCTTCGGCATGGACGCCGTCGTCCTCGGCCGCGGCACGGTGGACCCCTTCAACCCCAAGGCGGTGCGCGGCTCCTCCGGCACCTTCCTCAAGGTCCCCTTCGAATCGGGCTGCGACCTGACGGAGCGCATCCAGTTCCTCCGCAGCAAGGGATTCACCATCGTCGCCACCTCGCCGCACGCGCGCAGCTCGCTCGACGAGATCAAGATGCGCAAGCGCGTGGCGTTCCTCGTCGGCAACGAGGGCAACGGCGCGGACCAGCGGCTGATCGACGCCGCCGACGAAACGGTCCGCATCCCGATGAACGACCGCCTCGAAAGCCTCAACGTGGCCGTGGCCCACGGCATCGTGGCCTCCCTCCTCTGGAATTCCCGCAAGGCGTAGCAGGATGGGCGCGCTCCTCGACGCAATCGACGATCCCGCGGACCTGCGGAAGCTCGAGCCGGAACGGCTGCCGCAGCTCTGCGCCGAGCTGCGCGAGTTCCTCATCCAGCACGCCTCGCGCCACGAGGGCCACTTCGCCAGCAGCCTCGGCGTGGTCGAGCTCACCGTCGCGCTGCACTACGTCTACAAGACCCCGTTCGACCAGATCGTCTGGGACGTCGGCCACCAGGCCTACGGCCACAAGGTGCTGACCGGGCGCCGCGACAGGCTCTGCACCAGCCGCCGGCTGGGCGGGCTCGCGCCGTTCCCCAGGCCCGAGGAGTCGCCCTACGACTCCTTCGGCGTCGGCCACAGCTCCACCTCGATCTCCGCGGCGCTCGGCATGGCCGTCGCCAACGCGCAGAGCGGCTCCAACGCCCGCTCCGTGGCCGTCATCGGCGACGGCGCGCTCACCGGCGGCCTGGCCTTCGAGGGGCTCAACAACGCCGGCGGCCTGAAGAACGCCGACCTGCTCGTCGTCCTCAACGACAACAACATGTCGATCGACTCGCCGGTCGGCGCGCTGCAGCACTACCTGACCGACGTCACCGCCTCCGGCGCCTACAACCGCGTGCGCGACGAGGTGTGGAACGCCTTCGACCGCTTCAAGAAGGGCAACGTGGGCAGCGTGGCGCAGACCGTCGCCGGCCGCCTGGAGAAGGCGATCAAGGGGGCGGTCTCCGCGCAGAGCAACATCTTCGAGGCGCTGGGCTTCCGCTACTTCGGCCCCATCGACGGCCACGACGTCCTCCACCTGGTGAAGGTCTTCGAGGACCTGCGCAAGATCCCCGGGCCCAAGCTGCTGCACCTCTCCACGGTCAAGGGCAAGGGCTACACGCCCGCCGAGCAGGCCCCGACCTACTGGCACGCCACCGCGGGCAACTTCGACCCCGCCAGCGGCAAGACCAACGCGGCGCCCGAATCCGGGCCGCAGCCGCCCAAGTTCCAGGACGTCTTCGGACGCACGATCATCGAGCTGGCCAGGGCGAACGACGCCGTCGTCGGCATCACGCCGGCCATGCCCACCGGATGCTCGCTCAAGTGGATGATGGAGGAGATGCCCGACCGCGCCTTCGACGTGGGCATCTGCGAGCAGCACGCCGTCACCTTCGCCGCGGGCATGGCGATCCGCGGGATGATCCCCTTCTGCAACATCTACTCCTCCTTCTCGCAGCGCGCCTACGACCAGATCGTCCACGACGTCGCGCTGCAGAAGCTGCCCGTGGTCCTCTGCCTCGACCGCGCGGGGCTCGTCGGCGCGGACGGCGCCACCCACCACGGCGCCTTCGACCTGGCCTTCCTGCGCCTCGTCCCCAACATGACCGTGGCCGCCCCGATGGACGAGCACGAGCTGCGGCGGATGATGTACACCGCGCAGCTGCCCGGAAAGGGGCCCTTCGCCATCCGCTATCCGCGCGGCCGCGGCTGCAAGGTCGACTGGGAATGCCCGCTCGAGGAGATTCCCGTGGGCAAGGGGCGCAAGCTCCGCGACGGCGAGGACGTCGTCGTCCTCTCCGTCGGCGCGGCCGGCATGCAGGTCGCCGCGGCCTGCGACGAGCTGGAACGCGAGGGAATCCGCGCGGCCCATTGGGACCTGCGCTTCGCCAAGCCCCTCGACGGGGAGATGGTGGAGGAGGCGGCCCGGAACTTCCGCCACGTCGTGGTGGTCGAGGACGGCTGCCTCGCCGGAGGCGCGGGGAGCGCCGTGCTGGAACATCTCGCCGACCGCGGGATCTCCGCGCACGTCGTCCGGCTGGGGATTCCCGACCGGTTCGTGGAGCACGGCACGCAGGCCGAGCTCTGGGCCGAATGCGGCTACGACGCCGCGTCCGTCGCGAAGACGGTCCGCGGCCTTCTGGAATCGAAATAGGGGAAACCGCGCGGGCGGCGGTCGCCCGGGCCTAGAGCCCGGGGATCTTCATGCCGCCGGTGACGCTGCCCACCAGCTGCTGCGTGGCCGATTCGCGCTGCGCGAAGGCGCTCTGGAACGCCGCGATGACGAGGTCCTCCAGCGCCTCCACGTCCTCGGGGTCGACGACCTTGGGATCCAGCTTGAGCGCCTTGAGCTTGCCGTTGCCGTCGATGGTCAGGCTGACCGCGCCGCCGCCGGCTTCCGCCGTGAAGTCCCGGTTCTGCAGATCAGCCTGGGCCTGCATCAGCTTGCTCTGCATCTTCTGCATATCCTTCATCATCTTCTGGATGTTCATCTTTTTCTCCTGTTTCGGTCCCCGCCATCGGCCGGGTGGAGACCAGTTTCGCGTCGAAGAGCTCCTGCAGCCGCTTGAGGAGCGGCACGCTGCCGAGGTCGATTTCGTAGGTGCCGCCCGGAGTGAGCTCGATGCGCTGCTCCAGGACGCGCTGCATGCCCGAGGTGTCGCGCCGCGCGGTCTGGTCCAGCTTGAGCTCGACGGGCCGCTCCAGCACCTCGCGGAAGTAGTCGGCGATGTTCCGCTGCAGGTCGGGCCGCCGGCGCAGGAACTCGAAGTCCTCCTGCTTCTGCGGCGGGAAGACCACCGTCAGCGAGAAGGGCGTTTCGTCGAAGGGGCCCGCCTGCGCGTCGGTCCCGAAGAGCCGCAGCCCCAGCGTGGGCTGGTAGACCGCGAGGTCGTTCAGGATCTCCGCCCAGCGCTGGACGGTCTCCTGCACCGCGCGGTGGCGGATCTGCGCGCGGGGGCGCGCGGGCTGCGCGGCCGGGGCGGCCGGCG
>CADBQJ010000275.1 GCA_902796785.1 Fibrobacter succinogenes | reverse complement strand
GCCGTTGCCGCCGGAACCGCCGGAGGAGCTGTCGTCGCCGCAGGAAACGGCCCAGAAGGCCATCGAAACGGCGAACGCCGTCGCAATCAGGGTTTTGGTCGTCTTCATCTTCTTCTCCTTGAAAGGCTTGATTTCCGGCGGGTTCGAGGGCCTACTCTTCGGGAGGCGCCGCGGAGGTCGCGCAAAGGTTCGTGTTGTTCGGGGTCACCCGGATCTGGTTTCTGATCTGCTTTTCGACGTACTGGACGGTCGCTTCGCAGATCACGGAATACTGCCCGCCGCACGGCCCTTCCAGGTACCCGTTGGCGAGCATCGTGTTCGCGTTGCTAGCCGCCATGGAATTGTTCGAGTTGTAGAACGTCTCGTAGCACATGATGCCTTCCGCGAAATCCGAGTGAATCGACCTGTCGAGGCTCTGGTCGGGGCAGAGGGCCTTGTCGAGCGCGTAGGTGGCGTGCAGGGCGTCCATCTCCGACTCTTCGGCGGTGAGCCGGCACTTGGTCTTCTGGCACCGCCCGCTTTCCGCGGCGGCGTCCTGGCAGGCGGTGGCGGCGTCGATCGCCCCCTGGCTCCCGAAGAGGTACCAGGCGTACTCCTCGCAGGTGCCGGCCAGTTCGTTCGTGAAGTGGCAGGACTGCTGGTAGCCGTCGTCGCTTCCGTCGTCCTCCCACTGGTCGGTGGCGGTCGTCATGGAGTCGCGCCAGGCCAGCAGGCAGTTCGTGTCGAGCGCGCAGTCGGCCTTGATGCCGTAGCCCGCGAGCTTCTCGTCGATGACGACGCGGACGAGCGAGTCGACGCAGGCGATGTCGCGGCCGCACTGTTCCACGTTGAAGCTGTGGTGCTTGTCGGGTTCGCCGCCCGCGAGGTAGACGGTGCGGTACTCGACGATGCCGGCGACGTACTCGACGGCGTATTCGTAGGCCTTCTGGATCTCGGCCTGGGCGGCTTCCTTCTTCTTGGAGGAGGAGCCGCCGGAGGAGTCGTCTCCGCAGGAGGTGACGAACGGAGCGAGGAAAACGGCGCAAAGCGCGAACAATCCGACCCTTTTCATGGAAACCTCCAACGTTTCTTTTGTGAAATCTAGACAAAAACGGCCTTCGGACAGCATATTTTCCGAAAACTCCATCCCCCGCGGAGGACGGTTTCGTGCAAAGGCGCCACCCGGCTGTCAAACCCCTCGAAGAACGGCTTTCCGAGCGCATCGACTCGATCGTCCGGCGCGTCCAGAACGCGCTTCCGGAGGACCTCAAAAAGCTCGCTTTGGGCGTTCCCGTCTACTGCGAGTGGAAAATGGCCCCCCACTGGCTGGAAGAGGGGCTCGCCCCCGACACGCTGGGGGTCTTCAGCGGCCCCTCGCTGGCCGATTCGACCGAACCGCCCTCGCTGGAATCCCCCGCCATCACCTTCTTCCTCTCCGAGCTGTGGGACTACTGCGACGGGGACCAGGCCGCCTTCGACGAGGAGGCGCGGATCACCTACCTGCACGAATTCGGCCACTACCTCGGGCTCGAGGAGGACGATATGGAGGAACGCGGCCTGCTTTGACCGCTCCCCCGCCTTCCGCCTCCCCTCTCCACATGCGAAAAAAGACCTCCCCGAAGGGAGGCCCTTTCCGTTTCCGGAACCGGAGACTAGCCGACGAACTCGTTGCCGACCTTGCGGGCGCGTTCGGGCTTGTCGAGGTTGATGTTGTTGGCCAGGCCGACTTCCATCAGCAGCGACCAGCCGGCGCAGAGCTGCACGTAGGTTTCGAGGCTCGGGCAGCCGACGTCGGGGATGATCATCGTGGGGAAGCTGGTCTTGCGCGTGCTGATCGCGACGATGGGAAGGCCGACGCCCTTGCGGAGGCAGGTGTCGAACTTTTCCTCTTCCTGTTCGAACGGATCGACGACGATGATCGCCTCGTTGGCGCGCATCACTTCCTCGATGCCGTGGGCGGCGTAGGTGCCTTCCAGGTAGTCGCTCTTCTTGCGGGTGATTTCGTTGGTCTTCAGGCGGAGCTCTTCGGCCACGCCGTTGTTGCGGCCGGCCCAGTAGAGCACGGGGGCGTTGGCGAGGGCGGAGACGATCTCGTCCGGGACCTTCATCGTCAGCACTTCCTCGATCGCGTCGCCGAGCTTCTTGAGGTCGGGCATGCGGGAGCCGTTGGCCTTGCGGAAGACGAGGTCGGTGAAGAGGGCCTGTTCGACGACCGACTTGGTGGCCGCGACGGCGTCTTCGTTGCCGCAGGTGAGGACGTAGCCGTAGTCGGCTTCGGCGACGATCGGGGTGCCTTCGTGGGCGACGATGCCGACGATCGACTTGTGGCCTTCGGCCTTCAGCTTGCGGATCAGGCGGACGCCTTCCTTGGTCTTGCCGGAGTTCGAGGCGACGAAGACGGTGGCGTCGTCGAGCTTGTATTCCAGGGCCTGGGTGGCGCCTTCGGTGAAGATGCGCTGGGCGTAGCCCTTCTTGTTGGCGCGGTAGAGGGTGTTCTTCGCCGGGAAGATGCGGCTGGAGCCTTCGCCGGAGAGCAGGACCTTGTCCTTGAGATTGGCCACGACTTCGTCGATCGCCTTGACGTCGAAGTTGCGGACCACGTCGGCGGTCTGCAGCATTTCGCGGGCGAGGGCGAACTGGGTGTACTTGGTTTCGGTGTTGTTCATGTCGGTTCCTGTGGAGTGTGGTTACTTCTTGGAGCTCTTCTTGGCGGCGGGCTTCTTCGCGGCGGACTTCTTCGCGGCGCGAGCGGGCCTCTTCGCCTCGGCGGCGGCCTGGGCGGCGCTGCGGGCGGCCTTGCGTTCCGCGGCGGCCTGCTTCAGCGAAATCTTCTCCACGTAGGGCTTGGCCTTCACGCGGCGGAAGACGGAGAACTTGGCCGGGGGGTTCAGCAGAGGGGTGATGTACGAGACGAACTTCTTCGAGGGGAACATGCCGTCGGCTTCCATGTAGTCGTCGGGCATGGGCTTGGCGTCGACGGCCACCTTCGAGAGGGGGGCCGAGCCGTATTCCACCTTGTAGTGCTTGCTGGCCTTGCGGCGGATGGTGACCATCAGGCCGGTCTTGCCCTTTTCGGCGAGCTTGACCGCTTCCACGCCGCACTGGTAGGCCTCTTCGAGGTCGACCTTGGAGGCGCGGTCGATGGCGCACATCGCGAGGCTTTCGACGATCTGGAACTCGCCGCGCCAGCCGGTTTCCTTGGCGATGAACTTGTGGAGGTTCATGGCCGCGGAGGTGCCGCCCATGGCGCCCAGCTCGGGGTTGTTGTGCTCGTCCTTGACTTCGGGGGCCGAGATGTAGGTGCCGTCGGACCACTTGGCGCCTTCGCCGACGACGATCGAGCACCAGCCGACGCGGGCCTGGACTTCCTTCACCTTGGCCAGGAAAGCGGCCTTGGAGACGGGGCGTTCGGGGACGAGGACGACGTGGGGGGCGTCGTCGGGATTGACCTTGGCGCCGATCGAGGAGGCGGCGAGCCAGCCGGCGTCGCGGCCGACGGTCTGGTAGATGACGTACTGGTCGACGCGCTGCATGTCGCAGGCCAGGCGGCCGCCCTGCTGCACGGAGGTGACCACGTAGTTGGCGGCGGAGGCGAAGCCGGGGGTGTGGTCGGTGCAGAAGAGGTCGTTGTCGACGGTCTTCGGCACGCCGATGCCCTTG
>CADBQJ010000274.1 GCA_902796785.1 Fibrobacter succinogenes | reverse complement strand
TCCGGGAACCTCCTTCGAACGAAGATATATCCGTTCGGCGCAAAACGGACGGATCGGCCCCTACGGCCGCGCGAAACCGGGCGCCGGAAAGTGCATGCCCGCCACGAGGAGCCCGTTTTCCCGGGCGAGGCGCAGCAGGCGCGCGCGGCTTTCCGCGGACTTCGGTCCGTCCATGTCGTAGCCGGAGTTGTATTCCGGATGGTCCTTCTGCAGCGCGTAGCCGTGCATCAGGTCGCCCGCCACGAGCAGGTTCGACAGCCGGAAGGCCGCGTGCCCGGGCGTGTGGCCCGCCGCGTCGAGCGCCGTCACGCCGTGGGGCAGGACGTCGCCGTATTCGAAGAGGCGCAGGCTGTCGCCGTAGAGCTCCACGACCGTCTTCTGCAGCGCGTTGTCCGGGATGTCGTTCATCCAGGCGTCGCGCTCGGCCCTGCACGCCCAGACCGCGGCGTTGCGGAAGACCTTCGACGGCGCGCCGTCTCCGTCCCGGGCGACGAGGCCGCCGACGTGGTCCGCGTGGAAGTGCGTCAGGTAGATCGTCCGGATCTCGTCGGGCGAAACGCCGAGCGCCTCGAGGCGAGCGAGCGCGCGGCCCGCCGGAGCCCCCAGCCCGGCGTCGAAGAGGACCTTTTCGCCGTCGACCTCCGCGAGGAACGCCGACATGGAGGATGGCACGCCGTCCGAAAGGCCCAGCGCCTCGAACAGGGAGTCCGGCGCCTCGGGGAAGAGGCTCCGGGGATTGAGCTTGTCGCCGTCGACGTCGCCAAGCCAGACGACGCGCGCCCCGTTCTCCAGGACCTCGGCGTGGGTCCCCTCGACCTCCGGGCCGGCGGGGGCGGGGCGCTCCGCGTCGGGCGTCTTCGCCCCGCGGCACCCGCAAAGAGCGGCCAGCGCGACGAGCGCGGCCGAAACCGATCTGACAAGCGCGGACGAAGTCGAAGCCATGGCGTTCTCCCGTTCTTCGCGAAGGATTGACATAAGCCGAATATAGGCCCGTTTCCGGCGGCTCGGCGCGCCTTTTTCGCCGACGGACGGCGAAAAGCCCCCGATTTCGGCCGATTTCGGCCCTTTTCGCCTGTGAAAACGGCGGATTCTTTACTACATTTGGCCCCGTGCATTTCCCTCCCGGCGCATGGTGCGTCGGGCGATTAGACCAAAGGGGGTTGTAAATGCGCCAATACGAAACCATGGTCATCGTCGATGCCATGATCGCCGAGGAGGCGATTGAACAGGAGCTTCAGAAGATCGAAGCCAAGATCGTCGCGAACGGCGGTCAGATGGTCTTCAAGGACATCTGGGGCAAACGCAAGCTGGCCTACGAAATCCGCCGCAAGTCGCACGGTTTCTACGCCGTTCTCTACTACAAGGCCGAACGCGGCATGACCGCCCTCCTCGAGAAGGATTTCCGCATCGACGAAAACCTGCTCCGCTGGATCACGCTGGTCAACGTCCCGATGCCCGCCGAAATCCAGCAGTCCGTCGAGGCCGGCAACACCGAACTGCGCCGCGCCAACGCCGAAGAAATCACCTCGGTCGCCGACGCCATGGCGATCGAAAAGGAAGAGGAGGTCTGAAGATGGGTCCTCGCAGCAAGCGCAAGAAGAGCTGCTTCTTCACCGAAAACAGCATCGACTACATCGACTACAAGGACGAAAAGCTGCTCCGCCGGTTCACCACCGAACGCGGCAAGATCGTCCCCCGCCGCATCTCCGGCACCTGCGCCCGCAGCCAGCGCGCCCTGGCCACCGCCATCAAGCGCGCCCGCTACATGGCCCTGCTGCCTTTCGTCGCCGACAGCATGAAGTAAGGAGCACCGAAGATGGAAGTCATTCTCAAAGCCGACGTGCAGAATCTCGGGAAGGTCCTTGACGTTGTCAAGGTGAAGGACGGCTACGCCCGCAACTTCCTGTTCCCCCAGAAGCTGGCCATCATGGCCACCAAGCAGAACAAGGCCGCCATCGAACGCGACCGCGCCCGTCTCGAGGCCCTCATGGCCAAGGAACGCGAAGAAGCCAGCGCGCGTCTCGCCGAAATCGAAAAGGCCAGCGTCACCATCGCCGCCAAGGTCCACGAAGAGGAAAAGCTCTACGGGTCCATCACCCCGACCGACATCGCCGAAAAGCTCCAGGCCCAGGGCCTCAAGGTCGAAAAGAGCCAGATCCTCCTCGACGAACCCATCAAGCAGCTGGGCGTCTACAGCGCCAAGGTGCGCCTGATGGCCGGCGTGGAAGGCAAGGTGAAGGTCTGGGTCGTCCAGGACGAAAACGCCTAAGCGCCTTTCCGACGAATCCCGAAGCGCCCCGGAACCCTCCGGGGCCTTCTTTTTTGCCCCGCGCGGCCGCCATTTTCCGGTTGGCGCGCTTTCTATATTCTTAATAATGAGCCGAACCCCCTTTGGACAGCTTTCGAAAGCGGCGCTTTTCGCCCCGCTTTTCGTCCTTTTGTGCGCGGCCCCGCTCGCCTGGGCGCAGGGCGCGGGAGACGACCTCTGGGCCGATCTCGACGCCCCGGCCGCCGCGCCGGCCCCGCAGCCGGCCGAAGCCGCCC
>CADBQJ010000273.1 GCA_902796785.1 Fibrobacter succinogenes | reverse complement strand
TTCCCAGATGTTGCCGGTGACGATCATCGAGGCGCCGGCCTCCACCCGTTCCCGGGCCATTTCGGGCTTCACCAGCCCGCCGCCGACGATGACGTTCGTGGGGACATTGCCCGCGACCGCCTTGACGTGGTCGATCCCGACGGGGCGCAGGGCGCCGGAGCCGGCTTCGAGGTAGGTCCAGCGCATCCCCATCATCGAGGCGGCCAGGGCGTGCACCAGCGAGAGCTTGGGCTTGTCGGCGGGAATCGGGCGGGTGTTCGAGATGAACTCGACCGAGGTGGTCCGGCCGCCGTCCACCAGGACGTAGGCGGTGGGGATGGGCTCGATCTTCGCCGCGGCCACCACGACGGAGCCCTTGATCTGCTCCTCGATCAGGTACTGCGGGTTGCGGCCGCTCACCAGCGAGGTGAAGAGGATCGCCTGCGCGCCGGGGACGACGTGGGAACCGCCGCCGGGGAAGAGGACGACGGGCAGGGTGAACCGCTCGCGCAGCGTCTTGACCATCTGCGCGTAGAGCGGGGTGCCCATGAAGGAGCCGCCCACCAGGAAGAGGTCGGCGCCGCCTTCGGCCGCCATTTCGGCGGAGGCGAGGAAGCTCTCGGGCGTGTGCGAGTCGGGGTCGAGCAGCACGGCGAAGACGCCGCCGCGCCTTTCCCGGGTCTCCAGCAGTCCTTGTTCGACCGGGCCGATCATGCGAGCGTCCTTTGCAGCGCGGGCGCGGCGGCGGCGAGGGCTTCGTCGAGCTTTTCGGGGTTCTTCGCGCCGGCCTGCGCGCGGTCGGGGCGTCCGCCGCCCTTGCCGCCGGCGATGGCCGCCAGCTCGGAGACCAGCTTGCCCGCCTGCACGCGGGAGACGAGGGGCTTCGCGACGGTGACCGCGAGCGAGCCCGATTCGCCGGAGGAGCAGGCCACGACGGCCACGCCGTCGAACTCCGCGGCGAGCGAGTCGACCAGCGCGGAGAAGGAGCCCTTGTCGAGGGCGCCCAGGTTCTTCGCGAGCAGCTTGACGCCGGCCACTTCGGAGGCTTCGGCCGCGAGCGCCTTGACGCGCTGCGAGGCGAGCTGCTGGCGGAGCGTCGCCGCTTCCTTCTCGAGGTCGCGCACCTGGTCGAAGAGGCCCTTCACGCGGTCGAGGAGCGCCTCGGGCTTGCACTTGAAGAGCGACTGGAGCTCCTGGAGGCGGAGCATGTCGGCGCGGGCCGTTTCGGCGGCGACGCGGCCGGTGATCGCCTCGATGCGGCGCACGCCCGCGGCGCAGGCCGTTTCGGAGAGGATGCGGAAGCCGCCGACGTCGCCCGTGGAGCGGGCGTGCAGGCCGCCGCAGAGCTCCTTGGAGAAGGAGCCCATCGTCACCACGCGCACTTCGGCGCCGTACTTTTCGCCGAAGAGGGCGGTCGCCCCCTCGGCCTTGGCCTCGTCGATCGCCTTGACGGCGGTGACGACGGGGATGTTCTCGCGGATCTTTTCGTTGACGAGCCGTTCGACCTCGGCGATCTGCTCCGGCGTCATCGCCTTGTCGTGCGAGAAGTCGAAGCGGAGCCCCTCGGAGTCGACGCGCGAGCCCGCCTGGGCCACGCCGTCGCCCAGCACGGCGCGCAGGGCCGCCTGCAGCAGGTGCGTGGCGGAGTGGTTGGCGCGGGTGTCGGCGCGCTTGCCGGCGTCGGGCTCGGCGGAGAAGGGAAGCGCCATCGCCTCGGGGGTCGGTTCGCCGGAGACGACCTTCGCCTTGTGGATCCAGAGGTCGTTCACCTTGACGGTGTCGACCACCTTCAGTTCGATCTTGTCGTTGACGAGACGGCCGGTCTCGCCCACTTCGCCGCCCATTTCGGCGTAGAAGGGGGTGGAGGAGAGGACGACGTAGAGCGTGCCCTCCTCCATGCGCCAGCGGGAGACCTCGACCGTCGCGCGGTCGGTTTCGTAGCCGAGGAACTCGGTCCCGGTCCCTTCGCGCGCCACGGTCCAGCCCGATTCGTCGGCGACGGCGGGCCCCTCCTTGCGGGAGGCGCGCGCCCGTTCCTTCTGGGCGGCCATGGCGGTCTCGAATCCCTTCTCGTCGACCGTCAGGCCGCGTTCGCGGGCCAGCAGGCAGGTGAGGTCGAAGGGGAATCCGTAGGTGTCGTAGAGGACGAAGGCCTGCGCGCCGTCCACCGTGCCGTCCTTCGCGGCCGCGGCGACCTTGTCGAAGAGGGCGAGCCCCTTGTCGAGCGTGCGGATGAAGCGTTCCTCCTCGGAGCGGATCGTGGCCTCGACGAACTCGGCGCGCTGGCGGATCTCGGGATAGGCGTCGCCCATCTGCGCGGCCAGGACGGGGACGAGGCGGCAGACGAAGGGCTCGCGGGCGCCGAGCTCGCGGGCGTAGCGGCAGGCGCGGCGCAGGATGCGGCGGATGACGTAGCCGCGGCCGTCGTTCGAGGGCATCACGCCGTCGGCGACGCTGAAGGCGACCGCGCGGAGGTGGTCGGCGATCACGCGGTGGGGCATCCCCTCGGGGCCTTCGCCGTAGGGGACGCCGGAGAGGCGGACGATCTCGTCGACGATCGGCGAGAAGATGTCGGTGGCGTAGTTCGAGGTCTTGCCCTGCAGCAGCGAGCAGATGCGCTCGAAGCCCATGCCGGTGTCGACGTGCTTGGCCTTGAGGGGCGTGAGCGTGCCGTCGGCGTTGCGGTTGTACTGCATGAAGACCAGGTTCCAGATCTCCATGTAGCGGGCGTTCTGGCCGTTCACGCCCTCGACCGGGTCGGCGAAGGTGGCCGCCTGCGTGGCGAGGTCGCCCTTGTCGTAGTGGATCTCGGAGCAGGGGCCGCAGGGGCCGGTGTCGCCCATTTCCCAGAAGTTGTCGTGGTCGCCGAAGCGCATGATCCGCTCGGGGGCCAGGCCGGAGACTTCGCGCCAGATCTCCGCCGCTTCGTCGTCGTCCTTGTAGACCGTGACGAAAAGGCGTTCCTTCGGGAGCTTCCAGACCTCGGTCAGCAGCTCCCACGCCCAGGAGATGGCCTCGCGCTTGTAGTAGTCGCCGAAGGACCAGTTGCCCAGCATCTCGAAGAGCGTGTGGTGGTAGTGGTCGGCGCCGACCTCCTCGAGGTCGTTGTGCTTGCCGCTCACGCGGATGCACTTCTGGGCGTCGACGGCGCGCTTCAGCCCGAGGGGGTTGTCGCCCAGGAAGATGCCCTTGAACTGGTTCATCCCGGCGTTGGTGAACATCAGCGTGGGGTCGTCCTTGGGGGCGACGGGGGCGCTGGGGACGACCGTGTGGCCCTTGGAGGCGAAAAACTCGATGAAGGAACGGCGGATTTCCGCCTGAGTGCGCGGGATTGAATTCATGGGGCCAAAGATAGAACAGAGGAGGGAATGGTTTTATATTTTCGCGTCATTTCGAGGCGGAAACGCAAAAAACGAAATTTTCGGGAGTCGTGATGAGAAAGAACGCGCTGATCGCGGCGATTCTCCTGCTGGCGGGGGCCATTCCGGCCTCCGCGGGGAAGGTCGCGGTCGTCGATCCGGTGGTCTCCCCCGAGGTGGGGAGCGCCGACGGGGTGAAGTTCGTCCTGGGCTACGAGGCGGAACGCCTCTTCGGGCTCGACCTGGTCCGGATTCCGGCCACCTGCGGCGACGTGACCTGCGCCGCGCGCATCGGGCGGGCCGCCGGGGTCTCGAAGATCGTCTTCGCCCAGGCGCAGAAGCTCGGGGACCGCT
This sequence comes from Fibrobacter succinogenes, assembly GCA_902796785.1. GTDB lineage: Bacteria > Fibrobacterota > Fibrobacteria > Fibrobacterales > CADBQJ01 > CADBQJ01. Next base: position 1,602 of record CADBQJ010000273.1, on the reverse strand, counting down.
CCCTCTTCGCCCTCTCCTCCGTCGACTTCGAGCGCGGCGAGCGGCACGCCACCGCGCTGGAGCCCTTCGGGACGGTGGACGAGCTGGAAGTGGCGATCCCGCGGGCCTTCGCCGACCTCCGGCACGCCGAGCTGGGAGAGCCCCCGGAGCGGATCACCGTGGAAAACGTCACCTCGGGCGACGCCGTCGGCGAGCGCAAGCGGGCGGCGGCGGGCTACTTCGGCTTCAAGATGGGGATGATGTACCCCCTCTTCGGCACCTACGACTGGGTCGAGGAACGCGACGTCCGCAACGGCCGCGGGGCGATCGTCCGCACGGAGGTCGACAGGAAGCGCATAGAGCTCTCGCAGTGGGAGTTCGGCGTCACCGCGTGGCTCGCGCTCAACTCCGCCGTCGCCGTGACGTTCGACGCGGCCCTCCGCGGCCCCGAGTCCGGGCCGGACGACTACCAGTTCCTCTTCGACGTCGGCGCGGTCCGCTTCCTCTCCGACGGCGACGTCGCGCCGTTCGTGGGCGCGGGCCTGGGCGTGCACCCCGGCCCGGCGGACGACAACGGGCGCAACGACCATAGGCGCTACATGGGCCCGGCGCTCAACGTCAACGCCGGCCTCTTCTTCATGCGCACCTACGCCTTCTCGATGTTCCTCCGCGGGCAGTACGGCGTGATCTTCGACTCGGACCTCGACCAGAAGCTGTCGGCGGACATCGGGATGCTCTGGCACCGCGGATCCGGAACCGGGGACGCCCATTCGAGGGACGCCCGCGCGAACAACTCCTCGTTCGGCGGCTACGCGCTCGTCTTCGCGCTCTGCACGATCGCCAGCCTCGCCGTGGGAGGTCGCCTGTGAAAACCTTCCGTCTCCTCCTGCTCTCCGCGGCCATGGCCGCCGTCTCCGCCGCCTGGGCGGAACCCTCCCCCGCCGCCGCGGACACCTCCGCGCCGGCCGTCGTCCCCGCGGAAGCCGCTCCGGCGGTCCCGGCGGCGGAAACCGATTCCGCGCGGGCCGTCCCGCCGGCGGTCGATTCCGCCGCGGCCGCGGCTCCCGAAGCCCCCTCCCCCGACTCCGCGGCCGCGGTCGCCGCGCCCGTCGAAGCCGCGCCCGACGACGACGGGCGCCCCGCCTCCGGCGAAGACGACTTCGCGGGGAAGACCCTCCTGTTCGAGCCGCGGATCGGCGAGGACCTCGCCGACCGCGACGGGCTGCGGTTCGTCGTCGTGTACGAGGCCGAGAAGCGCCACGGCGCGAACCTCCGGACGCGCCTCGAGGCGTGCGACGCGCTGCAGTGCGCCCGGGAGATCGGCGCGGCCGCGAAGGCCTCCCGCGCGATCGTCGCGCAGGCGCGCCGGCTGGGCTCGAAGAACTTCCTCGTGCTCTCCTCCGTGGAGCTCGCCGACGGCTCGACCCGCTCGGCCCGCGAGACCTTCTCCGGCCCCGAGGAGTTCGAAACGGCCGTCCGCCGCGCCTTCGACGCGCTCGAGGCGCCGGAAGGGGCGGAAAAGCCCGCGGCCTCGGTCGGCGACGTCGTCTCCTCCGACGGGCCGGACGGCCGCTTCCGCCGGTCCGCCGAGCGCTACTTCGGACTGAAGTTCGGGATGATGTA
>CADBQJ010000272.1 GCA_902796785.1 Fibrobacter succinogenes | reverse complement strand
GGATCCCTCTGGGACACCCTCTACGCCAAGCCCTACGTCGACACCGTCTACCGGATCCTCTTCGACAACGCCTACGGCGAATCGTGGATGGACTCGGCGCGCCACCGGCTGGTCGACAGCCTCAAGCAGGCCGACTTCGACTCGCTCTACCGGACTCTCTACGACAGCGTCTACGCCGACATCTACAGCCAGAGCGTCATCCGCTCGCTCGACGCGTACGTCTACACCGTCAAGGAGGACATCTACGGGGCGTTCGCCAACCAGTACCCGCTGATGTACAAGAGCTTCGCGTCGGACCCCGTCCCGCTGTCGGTCCAGGTGCGCAACACCTGCGAAACGGGCTATTCGGCCGCGCCCTGCCGCTACAAGAAGATCCTGGTCAAGGCCTGGATCGAAGGGTTCACCGACACGGCCGCCGTCACGGAAATCGTCAACCCCAACGCGACGAAGACCCTCGCGCCCTCGTTCCGCTTCGACAACGCCGCGCTCGCCGCCGTGACCACTCCCCTGCCGGCGCAGTTCCAGATCCGCGCCTACGCGCTCGAAAACGACCACGAGCTGCTCTTCTACTCGGCCAGCGAGCCCACGACGATCCACCCGATGCAGACCAGCGGCGGCGAATACGTCGGCGTGCAGCACCGCGACTGGTGGTGGGCGGTCTGGTCGACCCCGACGATGGACTCCATCGACAACATCCTGAACGACCTCCGCGCGAAGCTTCCCGGCGGGACCGTGAAGGTCTACCAGCAATACGACGGGGACGCCTCCGTCGCCCAGAGCTCCTCGCGCGTCGCCAAGGCGGTCTTCGAGGTGCTGCAGGCGCGCGGCATCGCCTACGTGCAGAACGACGGCTCCGGCAGCCTCGGCCAGAAGGTGAACTACCCCGTCGAGGTCCTGCGCGCGAGGAACGGCCTCTGCATCGAGACGACCATGCTCTTCGCCTCGGTCTTCGAGGCGCTCGGATTCGAGACCGCGGTCATCATGATTCCCGGCCACAGCTTCGTCGGATGGCGCGTCGAGCCGGGGTCGAGCACCCTCAACGTGCTGGAGACCACGATGGTCGGCAGCCAGACCGCCACCTTCGCGTCGGCCAACAACGCCGCCATCGACACCTTCAACGAGCAGGTGAGCGCGGGGAACTTCTCGTCCGGCGTCTCCTCGATCGTCTACATCGACGACGCCCGCGAGTACGGGATCCTGCCGAACGACATTCCGTAGGATTGCGCTACCCGCCGATTCCGCTGAGCTCGCGCGCCTTGGCCTCGATCGCGGCCAGGGCCTCCGCGCGGCCTTCGGGCGTGCCGGGCCGTTCCAGCAGGAGGTTGACGAAGACCGATCCCGCGACCACGGCGTGGACGTGCCTGCAGAGGACCCGGGACTGCTCGCCGTTTCGGATGCCGAAGCCGCCCAGCACCTTCGAGCCGCGCGCGCCGACCGCGTCGATGAAGTCGAGCGTGGCCCGGTCGATGGTCGTCTCGCTGCCGGTGGTGCCGGCGCGAAGCGCGGCGTAGACATATTCGAAACCGCGCGAGGCCAGGGCGTCGAGCCGCTCGCGCCGCATGGAGGGGGCCGCCACGGGGATGTTCTCGAGCCCGTGCTTCCGGCACGCCTCGGTCAGCCCTTCGTCGCCGTCGAACGGCAGGTCGGGGACGATGCAGGCGGAGGCGCCGGCCTCCTTGCAGGCCACGACGAAGTTCTCCACGCCCGGCGTGAAGGCGAGCGAGCCGTAGGTCATGACGTAGATCGGCGTTTCGGGATGCCGTTCGCGGATCCGCTTCACGATCTCAAGCCCCTTCCGGGTGGAGAAGCCCTTCTCCAGCGCGACGGTGGAGGCGGTCTGGATGGCCGGGCCGTCGGCGCTCGGGTCGCTGAAGGCCAGCTGGACCTCGAGGATCGAGGTGCCGCCTCGCACGAGCGCGTCGGCGACCGCGACGGAGGTCTCGGCGTCGGGGAACCCGGCGACGAGGTGCGACATGAGCCGGACGGGGGCGTTGCGCTTTTCGTTTTCAGTCTGCATCGTGGATGTCCTTCCGTTCTTCGAGCCGCTTGAGTTCCGCCTGGAGGAATTCCTTCCATTTTCCGGGGCGGAAGACGGGGCTGGTGATGAAGATGTCCTTGTCGCCGCGGCCGCTCATGTTGATCACGATCGCCTTCTCCTTCGGGAGCTCGCGGGCGATCTTCATCGCGGCCGCGGCGGCGTGCGCGCTCTCGAGCGCGAAGAGGAGCCCCTCGTTCCGCGCGAAGAACTTCAACGCGTCGAGGGCCTCGCGGTCGAGGACGCTCGTGAACTCCACGCGGCCCGACTCCCCGAGCGCGGCGAGCTGCGGGCCGATGCCCATGTAGTCGAGCCCGGCCGAGATGGAGCGCGTGGGGAGCGACTGCCCGTCCTCGTCGACGAGGAACCGGCTCTTGTAGCCCTGCACGATCCCCTCGCGGCTCGCGTTCCCGGTCATGCGGGCTGCGTTCTCGCCCACGTTCGGGCCGACGCCGCCGGCCTCCGCGCCGACGAGGCGCACGTCCGCGTCGTCGAGGAAGGCGGAGAAGATCCCGATGGAGTTGCTGCCGCCGCCCACGCAGGCCACGACCGCGCCGACGTCGATCCCGCGCTCGGCGGCCTGGCGTTTGACCTCCTCGCCGATGACCGACTGGAAGGTCCGGACGATGTCCGGGAAGGGGGCCGGGCCGAGCGCGGAGCCGAGCACGTAGTGGGTGGTCGCGAAGTTCGCCGCCCAGTCGCGCATCGCCTCGTTCACCGCGTCCTTGAGCGTGCGGCTGCCGCTCTTCACCGGCACCACCCTGGCGCCGTAGAGCTCCATCGTCGCGACGTTCGGCTGCTGGCGCCGCACGTCCACCTCGCCCATGTAGACGACGCACTCCAGCCCGAGCTTCGCGCAGGCGGCCGCGGTCGCGAGCCCGTGCTGGCCGGCGCCCGTCTCCGCGATGACGCGCGTCTTGCCCATGCGCTTGGCCAGCAGACACTGCCCGATCGCGTTGTTGATCTTGTGCGCGCCCGTGTTCGCGAGCCCTTCGAGCTTGACGTAGATCCGC
>CADBQJ010000271.1 GCA_902796785.1 Fibrobacter succinogenes | reverse complement strand
GCGGCCGCTTCGTCGATGCGGCGCAGGGCGTCGAGCAGGATGCCCATCGTGTCGCCCTGGATGTTGATCTCGCCGATCTCGTCGGTGTTCTCGTAGCTGAACTTGCCTTCTTCCCAGCCGATGATCTGGTCGATGACGTCGAGCCCCTCGCGGTCGCGCATCTTGGCGTAGCAGAGCTGGCCGTTGTTGAAGCCGACGATCGCCTTCTTGCCGAGGCTGTCGAGCGTGACCAGGCCGGTCTTGGAGGCGTTGAGGAAGGTCTGCGCGATGTCCATGAAGTTCTGGACGTTGAGGTCGCCCTGCACGCCGGGGCGCAGCAGCTCGTCCATCGCCTTGTCGCGGTTCGAGATCTTCTCGGCCAGCATCCGGTAGAGCACCACCAGCATGCCGGGCGCCTCGAAGAGGAGCGTGAAGAACTTCTCCTTGGGCATCATCAGCATGGTGCAGAAGCCCTTGGCCACGTAGGTGCGCGTGGTGGGCAGGCCCGAGATCAGCGACCGTTCGCCGAAGCAGGAGCCCTTCTCGACGGGAATCTCCTCGAGGTAGCGGCCGTTGTGCTTGTTGCCGCATTCGGCGGCCTGGCCCGACTGGACGATGAAGAAGGTGTCGGTGATGACGCCCCTGCGCAGGATGATCTGCCCGTCCTCGAATTCGCGGACCTCGCAGGCCTCCATCAGCGATTCGTGCATCCCGGCGGGAAGCTGCGTCAAAAAGGGACGCTTCGCGTCGAACGGGGCGTTGATCCAGCGGTCGAGCTTTCGGTCTTTCATAAACGGAAATTTAATATAGCGGAACGGCAAAAAACGCGGGAAACGGGCGGGAAAAGCGGGCCGAAACGCGCCGAAACGCCGCGAATCTATCTTTGGGGCATGGCGGAAATCGATCCCAAGGAGGCTTCCCGGCAGATCCGCGAGCGCCTGGAGCGCGGCGATCTGGCGGAAATCGAGGCGCGGCTGGCCGAACTGGGCCGGTCGGAGGAGGTCCCCACGGCCCTCTCCCTGGGTCTGCGCCTGGCCGTGGCGATGGCCGCGGAGATGCGCGACGGGGTGCCGGTGGGCAGCCGCTCGGGGGCGATGATCGCCGGCTGGGCGAAGAACTGGCCGCAGACCGCCGACGACGCCGTGATCGTCGCGCGCGAGTTCCTGCTGAATCCGGGCAAGCTGAAGGAGACCCTGGCGAGCCGCCTGTTCGGCGACCGTCCCGAACCCTCCGGGGAGGCGAAGCCGTGAGAAGCCTGCACGCCGTCGTCGACATCGGCAGCAACTCCGCCAAGCTGATGATCGCCGCCCTCGAGGACGGGAAGCTGACGCCCCTGGTGGAGCGCGTCGGAACGCCGCGCCTGGGCGAGCTGGGCGAGTCGGGCGAGGTGACGCCGCAGGCGCTGGACCGGCTGGACCGGGTGCTCGGCCGCTTCCGCCAGACTCTTTCGAACACCGGGCTCAAGCCCGACCGCGTGGTGATGACCGAGGCGGTCCGCAGGGCGGCCAACCGCGACGAGGTGGTGGAGCGGGCCGAACGGGCGCTGCGCGCGCGGCCCGAGATCATCTCCGGCGAGGAGGAGGCCGAGCTGGCCTGGCTCGCCGTCCGCGTCCGCCACGGCGTCGGCGGCTTCGCCTGCCTCGACGTCGGCGCCGGCAGCAGCGAGCTCTCCACGAAGCGCTCCCGCCTCTCCATCCCGATGGGCGCGCTCTCGCTCGCGCGCGAAACGGGCCCGACCCCGCAGTCCGGCGAGATCCGCACCATGCTGCGCGAACGGCTCGACGCCTACGACTTCGCCCCCTTCGCCTGGCGCCCGGTCTTCGTCTCCGGCGGCACCGCCGTCGCCCTGGCCGCCATCTCGCTCGGCGTGGAGCGGCTCGTGCCCGCGGAGCTCGAGGGCTTCGTGGTGGAGGAGGGGCTGATCGACCGCACCGCCACGCGCCTGCGCGACCTCTCCGAACCGGTGCGCTCCGCCATGCCGGGGCTGGAGGAGGGGCGCTCCGCGATCGTCGTGCCCGGACTCCAGATGATCGCCATGGTCCTGGAGCGCCTGCATCCCGTCTCCGTGAAGGTGAGCGCGCTCGGCGTGCGCTACGGCGCCCTGGCCAAGCTGCTGCTCCCGCCGCCCGAGGAGCTCGACGAGCCCGAGGCGGTCGCCCCGCCGGAAGAGCCGTCCACGCGCCGGCGCCGCAGGAGGTGACCGTGTCCGGGGGGATGCGCCTGAACAAGTACCTCGCCCGATGCGGATTCGGCAGCCGCCGTTCCGTGGAGGAGCTGATCCGCGACGGCCGCGTGAGCGTGGACGGCAGGACCGCCGTCGACCTCTCGGTCCGCGTCGAGGGGGAGACCGTCGTGCGCGTGGACGGCAGGAAGGCCGTCCTCCCCGCGCGCGCCCGCGTCGTCCGCTTCCACAAGCCCGCCCGCGTCCTCTGCTCCGCGCGCGACCCGCACGGCCGCCGCACCATCTACGACCTCCTCCCGCGCGAGCTCTCCGGGCTCCGCTACGTCGGGCGCCTGGACTGGGAGACGCGCGGGCTCCTGCTCCTCACCGACGACGGCGACCTGGCCCGCGCCCTCACGCTTCCCGAGAACCGCGTGGAGCGGCTCTACCGCGTCCGGCTCGACCGCGAGATCCGCGACGAGGAGGCGGCGACCGTCGCCGGCGGCATGTTCCTTCCCGCAGAGGCGGGCTACCGCGCGCACGCCGTGCGGACGCGCCCGTGCGAGATCGCCGTGCGGGGCGACGAGGCGGAGCTCCTCCTGACCGAGGGGAAGAACCGCGAGATCCGGCGGATGTTCGCCGCGCTCGGGATGGAGGTGCTCGACCTGCAGCGCCTCTCCTACGGCCCGGTCCGCCTGGGCGACCTCCCCGAAGGGGAGTGGGCCGACGTCCCGCCCGAAGAGGTCGAACGACTTTGCGCGCTGGTCTCCCATGAGTGAATACGCCATCGAATACGACGCGCTGCCCGACGAGGCGGTGGACATCGGCGACTACGACTACGAGTTCCCGCAGGAGCTGGTGGCGCAGCGCGCGCTCCCGAAGGGAACCACGCGCATCATGCACTGCCCGCGCGCCGGCGGCCCGCG
>CADBQJ010000270.1 GCA_902796785.1 Fibrobacter succinogenes | reverse complement strand
GCGGGTTCCGCGCCGAGATGCGCGTCGGAGAGGAAGAGCGCGCGGGCCATCGTCGCGTTCCCTATGCGCCCGGCGCGGCCAGGCGGCGGAGGTGGTCGTAGGAGTAGATGCCGGTGCCGTGGCCGTCGGACCAGAGGATCCGGACGGCGTAGCGGCCGACGGCGGTGACGCGGTCGGGCCGGACAGAGGCCGGGACGGAGGCGGGGTCGAGGAGGGCGTGGCCGTCCCATTCGTCCACGCAGCGCGCGCAGGGGCAGCGCAGCCGCAGCTCGCGGAAGGGATGGACGGTCCGCGCGCCGTCGGTCCAGTCGAAGACCAGCGCGTCGCCCGAGCGGAAGACCCCGGTCGGGACGGGCGAGGCGGACTCCCCGGAGGCGGCGGCCGGCTGAGCGCCGGCGGCTTCGGGGATCGCGTCGAAGGCGAGGTCGTAGGCGCCCAGGCCGCCGGCGGTCCCGCGGACCAGCTCGACCTGCGCGGCCACCTTCCGGGCGATCTCCGCCAGCGCGCGCGAGGAGACCGAGTTCGGGGAGGAGAGGACCGCGGGACGGCCGGCGTCGCCCGCGCGGCCGAGCGAGGGCTCGAGCGGCACGCGCCCGAGGAAGGGGACGCCGTGCGCCTGCGCGACGCGCTTCCCGCCGCCCTCGCCGAAGATCTCGTGCACCTTGCCGCAGCCGTCGCAGACGAAGCCGCTCATGTTCTCGACCACGCCCAGCACGGGCACGCCGGTCTTCTCGAACAGGCGGAGCCCCTTGCGCGCGTCGATCACCGACACCTCCTGCGGGGTGGTCACCACGACCGCGCCCGTCATCGGGCAGCTCTGCACCAGCGAGAGGTGGATGTCGCCCGTGCCCGGGGGAAGGTCGACGATCAGGTCGTCCAGCTCGCCCCAGCGCACGCGGAAGAGGAAGTTGCGGATCATCTGGCTGGCCATCGGCCCGCGCCAGATGGTCGCCTCGTTCGGGTCGGAGAACATCGCCATCGAGACCAGCTCGATCCCGCCGGCGACGGTCACCGGGGCGATCGTCCGGTCCTCGAAGACCTGGGGGGCGCGGTCCACGCCGAACATCAGGTTCATCGAGGGGCCGTGGATGTCGGCGTCGAGCAGCCCCACGCGGCGGCCCTCCAGCGCCAGCGCGCAGGCGAGGTTCGCGCTCACGGTGCTCTTGCCCACGCCGCCCTTGCCCGAGGCCACGGCGACGACGTTCCTCACGCCGTCCAGCAGCTCGGTCCCGAAGCTCTCCTGCTCGGCCTTCGGGGGCGCCAGCTCCTCGACGTCGACGCGCACCTCGCGCACGCCGGGAAGCGGCGCGAGCGCCTCGCGGCAGGCCTTCTCGATCAGCGAGCGGCGGCGGACGTGCGGGGCGCGCAGCCCCAGCGACACGGTCAGGACGCCGTCGTCCGACGGCTCGACCGACTTCACGAAGCCCAGCTCGACCAGGCTCTTGTCGATGCCCGGGGGCACCACGCGCGAAAGCGCGTCCATCGCCCGTTCGCGCAGGGCGTCGGTCATGGCGTCAGGCCCCGCAGCACTTCTTGTACTTCTTGCCGGAACCGCAGGGGCAGGGGTCGTTGCGGCCCACCTTGGGCGCTTCGCGGCGCACGGTCTCGGGCTTCACGAAGGTGGCGTCCCAGAAGTACCACTTGCCGTCCTGCTTGCGGAACTCGGAGAGCTCGTGGTGTTCCTGGGGGACGCCGCCCTGGCGGTAGCGCGCGACGAAGTCGACGAACCCGCGGTCGTCCTGCTCGCCGCCCTTGTCCGCGCGGCGGATCTCCAGCCCCTGCCATTCCGACTGGCTCGACCAGGATTCGGCGCCCGCCTCGTCGTAGCCGGCGAGCTGGGCGGGGTGGGTCGTGGCGCGGACGTATTCCATCCGGTGGGTCGCGAAGGCGCTGTATCGGGCGCGGAGGAGCTCCTCGGCGGTCTTGGGTTCGCGGGTTCCGTCAAGGCAGGGGGCGCAGCATTCTTCGAAGGACTTGCCGCTTCCGCAGGGACATTCGGACATGGGACCTCCAGTGGGGTCGTTGGCTTTCTTGGACAACCGTCAAAGGTAGGAAAACTCGCCGGAGCGGCCGCCCGGGGACCCGCCCGGCGTCAGGGGAACTCGGGGTCGCGCGTGAAGAGCGCCCAGGCGAAGACCGCCAGCAGCAGCGCCAGCAGGATCGCCTCCAGCGGCCCGCCGACCGCCGCGTAGGGGGCCGGCGAAACGGGGATCTCCAGCTCCGCGCGGATCGCCGCCTCCTCGAAGATCGGCGTGGAGTCCAGCAGGCGCCCCTTCGCGTCGTAGAAGAGGCTGACGCCCGTGTTCGCGGCGCGGGCCAGCGGAAGCCCGAGCTCCACGCTGCGGAACCGGGCGATGTTGGCGTGCTGCCAGGGGGCGGTCGTGCGGCCGAACCAGCCGTCGTTGGTGATGTTCACCATCAGCCGCGCGCCGGCGAGCGCCTGGTCGCGCATGAAGGCGGGGTAGACCACCTCGTAGCAGATGCTCGGCGCCCAGTCGCCGCGTCCGCCCCAGAGCGCGTCGCCCTCGCCGGGGGAGAAGTCGCCCTCGCCCAGGTCGACGTAGTTCAGCATCGGCAGCAGGCCGTCCCAGGGGAGCTTCTCGGAGAAGGGGACCAGCTTGCGCTTGTAGTAGCGCTGCGGCTCCGAGCCGTCGGCGCGGAAGAGGAACGCGGCGTTGTAGAAGCGGAACCTGCGCGGGGCCGGGCCGAGCGTGTCGGCGTCGAGGAAGCCCGCCACGACGTCGTAGCCGCGCTTCGCCGCGCGGGAGCGGAGGTCGGCGTGCTGGCGGATGTATCCGCGCCCCTCCGGCAAGCGGACGTCGCGCGCCAGGCGCGGGACCGCCGTTTCGGGAAGCACGACCAGGTCGACGGAGCCGGAGTCGATCCGGTCGACGAGCCCGAAGGTGCGGCGCATCCACTGCGGGAAGTTCTTCTTCTCCCACTTGACGTGCTGCGGGATGTTCGGCTGGAGGACGGCCACGCGGACGGAGCGCGAGACCTCCGGCTCCGACGACAGCGAGACCGCGCCGAAGAGCAGAAGCCCCGCCGGGAAGAGCAGGACCGCGAGGCCGCGCCGCCACGACCGCCGCTCGAGCGCGTCGAGCGCCACGAGGTTGTCCGCGACGACCAGCGCCGAGAGCCCGTAGACGCCGATCCACGAGGCCGCCTGCATCAGCGGGAGCGAAACGCCCGTCGCGTAGCCCAGGTGCTCCCACGGGAACGACATCTCGCCCCAGGCGCGGAAGACCTCGAGCCCCGACCAGACGAAGGGGAAGAGCCACCTCTTCCCGGCGCGGTCCAGCCGGAGGAAGAGCCAGCCCGCCGCCACGCGGAAGAGCGCCAGGTAGCAGAGCAGGAGCGCCAGGCCGCCGATGACCGCGACGGGAGGCCCCACGGCCGCCACGTTGTAGATCCAGAAGTACATGATCGCGGAGAAGACCCAGCCCGCCGCGAAGGTGATCGTCAGCCCGTCGCGCAGCGGAAGGCGCCGCAGCGTCCAGAGCCAGGGGGCCAGCAGGACGAACGAGAGCCAGCCCAGCGGAAGCGGCGGGTAGGCGAAGGCCAGCAGCGCGGCGCAGAGGACGTTGAGCGCGAGGAGCTTCAGGAAGCGGCGGTCGCGCCGCCTGGACCAGAGGTGGCGCAGCGCGCGGAAGAGCACCGCGAAGACGGGGATCACCAGCAGGAGCATCAGCAGCGCGAAGGCCGTCCAGCGCAGCGCCTGGAACCCGCTCCCGAGCGCCGCCAGCGGGACGTCGCAGAGGAGCGCCAGGGCGATCGGCAGCGCGGCGGGGCGCCGTTCGAAGAATCCCTTCAGCGGCTCGGGGAAGAGGGAGCCCAGCTTGCGGAAGGGGCGGATCACGGCTCGCCGTCCCCCTCGCCGTCGTCGGCGCCGGCCGGGACCTCGCCGGATTCGGCGTCGCGCGCGTTCAGCAGGAGCACGAACTCGCCCCTGGGGGGATGGCTCGCGAAGTGGCGCGCGATCTCCTCGGGAGTGCCGCGCAGGAACTCCTCGAACTTCTTGGTCAGCTCGCGCGCAACGACGGTCCGCGCGCCCGGGAGGGCCCGCTCGAGCTCGCCGGCGACCTTCTCCATCTGGTGCGGCGACACGTAGAAGACCTGCGTCTCGCGCCGCCCGGCGAGCGAGGCGAAGAGGCGCAGGCGCGCGGCCGACTTCTTCGGGAGGAAGCCGCCGAAGAAGAAGGCGTCGGTCGGGAGGCCCGACCCCACGAGCGCCGCGAGCAGCGCGCTGGCGCCGGGGACCGGGACGACCGGGATCCCGCGGGCGATCGCGTCGCGCGCCAGGTTGAAGCCGGGGTCGGAGATCGCGGGCGTTCCCGCGTCGCTCACCAGCGCGACGTCGCCCTCGCGCTCGAGGAACTCCAGGTAGCGCTCGCCCACCCGTTCCTTGTTGAAGTCGTGGTAGCTCTCGCAGCGCGCCGCGATGCCGAAACGGTCGAGCAGCAGCCGGGTGTGGCGCGTGTCCTCGGCCAGGACCAGCGGGACCTCGCGGAGGATCCGCAGCGCCCGCATCGTGATGTCCTCCATGTTGCCGATGGGCGTGCTGACGAGGTAGAGCGTGTGCGCCATGGTCGTTCCTCCGTCTTCAGCCGACGTATTCCCTCAGCCGCGGCAGGAGCTCGCGCGCCGTCTCGTATCCCAGGCGGTATCCGGCCTCGAGCGTCGCGTAGTCCTTCTCCAGCCGCCCGATCTCCAGGGGCTTCGACGGGCGGACGACGAAGACGCTCCCGTCGCGCTCCCATTCGGCGATCTTCTCCATCGTCTCGTTGTAGCGCAGATGGCGCTCGGCCATGGCCTTCACGAGCGCGGGATACCTGCGGTAGCGCAGCCGCAGCAGGGGCATCATCGGGTTCGGCCCCTTGCGGTAGGAGGCGTCGCGGGTGAGGACGACCACGTTCCTGGCGTTGCCCTCGCGGAGCGACTGCGCGACGGGAATCGAGTCGGAGATCCCGCCGTCGAGGTAGAGCTCCCCGCGGAGGGGGACCATCCGGGAGAGCAGCGGCAGCGAGGCCGAGGCGCGGATCATGTCCATGTCGCGCCGCACGTCCTCCACGACGGGGTACTCCGCCAGGCCGGTGCGGCAGTTGGTGGCCACGGCGCGCAGCTTGACCGGGTTCCGGGCGTAGGCCTCCGCGTCGAGGGGGCAGAGCTTTTCGGGAAGCTCGCGGTAGGCGAAGTCCTCGGAGAAGTAGTCGCCGGTCCGGAGCCAGTTCCTCCAGCTGCCGTAGCGCTTGTCGCCGACGTAGCCGGCCATGGCGCGGAAGGCGCGCCCGCGCTGGCCGGAGAGGAAGCTGCAGGCGTGGCAGGCCCCGGCCGAGACGCCGAAGACCGCGTCGAAGCGGATTCCCTCGTCCAAAAGGAGGTCGACGACGCCCGACGTGAAAATCGCGCGCAGACCGCCGCCTTCGAGAACCAGTCCTGTGGACACGAGAGACTCCCGCGAATGAGCGAACAATCTAGAAAATGGGCCGGGAGGGGGCCGCGGCCTCTTTTATGGCTATTTTTCCGACGGGCGCCGGACGCGCCCCTTCAAGACAGGAGCT
>CADBQJ010000269.1 GCA_902796785.1 Fibrobacter succinogenes | reverse complement strand
CATCGCGCGGGCGCGGGGGTCGTCCGGGCGCGAGGCGCAGAAGGCCTCGAAGAGCATGGCGGCGAGGACGCGGTTGCGCTGCATCGCCTCGGGCGAGCCGGGGAAGGTCCCGAGCGGAAAGGTCCGGCCGGAGAAGGCGCAGCGCAGCCCGCCGTCCTCCCCGGCGCTCCACTCGCGGTCGCGGACGCCGGAGAGGCGGTATCCGCCCGCCTCCGCCAGGCGCGCGGCGGCGGGAAGAAGGCGCGGAGGGAGCGCGTGGAGGCAGAGGCCGCCGCGCCGCATCACCCCGAGCTTCTCCCCGAGGATCGCCTCCTCGGTCGAGCCGAGGATGTCGACGTGCTCGAGCGAGATCCCGGTCAGCGCCGAGAGGGGCGCGTCGACGACGTTCGTCGAGTCGAGGCGCCCGCCCAGCCCCGCCTCCAGCACCGCGACGTCGACGCCGCGCTCGCGGAACCAGAGCAGCGCGGCCGCGGTGACCGCCTCGAAGAAGGTGGTGGGGAGCGCCGGCGCCGACTCGGAGGCGTCGCGCACGCGGAGCAGCGTCCGCTCCAGCTCGTCCGCCGGAATCGGCTCGCCGTCGACGCGGAACCGCTCGCGCACGCTCACCAGGTGCGGCGAGGTGAAGAGCCCGGCGCGGAACCCCGCCCGGGAGAGCATCAGCGCGGCCATGCTCGCCGTCGACCCCTTGCCGTTGGAGCCGACCACGTGGACCGCGGCCATCCCGCGCCGCGGGTCGCCGAGGCGCGCGCAGAGTTCGCGGATCGTCTCCAGCCCGGCCTTCATCCCGAGCATGATGCGCGAATGGAGCCAGGCCATTCCCGGAAGTTCTTCGTCGTTCATCGTCGCTCCGCGTTCGCCGCGGTTCGGCCCGCGACGCCGTAAAGCTATCTTTTTCGCCATGCCCGAGTCCGCCCCCTCCCCCGTCGAAATCGTCCTTCCCGGCAAGCGCGTCTACCTCGTGGGCACCGCCCACGTGTCGCGCGAATCGGCCGAGGCCGTCCGCCGGACGATCGCCGAACGGCGCCCCGACGCGGTCTGCGTGGAGCTCGACCCCGGGCGTCTGGAGGCGCTCCGGCAGCCCGACCGCTGGCGCTCGCTCGACCTGCGGGCCGTCATCCGCAGGCGCCAGCTGCCCACGCTCGTCGCCAACCTCGTGCTGGCCTCCTACCAGCGCCGCCTCGGGCTGGGGACGAAGACGCTCCCCGGCGCCGAGCTGCTGACCGCGGTCGACGAGGCGGAGAAGGCCGGCGTCCGCGTGGAGCTGGTCGACCGCGAGATCCGCGTCACGCTCAAGCGCGTCTGGCGCCTGACGACGCTCTGGAAGAAGGCCAAGCTGCTCGCCGCGCTCGTCGGCTCCCTCTTCGAGAAGGAGGAGATGGACGAGGAGAAGCTCGCGAAGCTCCAGGAGCGCGAGACCCTCTCGGCCATGCTGGCGGAGATGGGCGAGGAGCTGCCCGAGCTCAAGCGCGTGCTGATCGACGAGCGCGACCTGGTGCTGGCCGAGCGGATCCGCGCCGCCGAAGGCGAATGCGTGGTGGCCGTGGTGGGCGCCGGGCACGTGCCGGGCATCCGCGAACGGCTCGCCGGCGAAGCGGCCCCCGTCGACGACGCGCTCGTCGTGCCGCCGCCCTCGCTCTGGGGCAAGGCGGTCGGCTGGGCGATCCCGCTGGGCATCGTGCTCGCCGTCGCGCTCACCGCGCGCCTCGACCCGCAGGCGGCCGAGGAGGGCGCGGCCGTCTGGATCCTCGCCACCGGCTCGCTCTGCGCGCTCGGCGGACTGGTCTCCCTCGCGCACCCGCTCGCGATCCTCTCCGGCTTCCTCGCCGCGCCGATCACCACTCTCTCCCCCCTCCTCGGCGCGGGCTACGTCACCGGCCTGGTCCAGCTCTTCGTCGCGCCGCCCGCCGTCTCCGACCTGGAGGCGCTGCCCGACGAGATCGGTCAGCCGGGGCGCTGGTGGAAGAACCGCGCGCTCAAGGTCTTCCTCGTCTTCCTGCTGACCAGCCTCGGCGCCGCCGCGGGCAACCTGATCGGCACCGTGGAGATCGTCCGCCGGTTCGTCGGCGCGCTCTAGCCGCGCCCGTTTTTCCGGACATGAAAAAAGCCGTCTCCCGGAGGAGGCGGCTTTTTTT
>CADBQJ010000268.1 GCA_902796785.1 Fibrobacter succinogenes | reverse complement strand
CCGACGGGGCGGACTTCGCCGAGTTCCGGATTTCCGACGAAAAAAGAGTCCAGAGAGGCGTACCTCTCTGGATGATCGCTTTCGGGATTGACCCGGACTTCGCCGCGGACGCCCCAGGGGCGGGCGACGGTCCCGATCACCGCATAGCCGTCGAGCCACTGCTGGTCGGGCATGCGGCGCTCCGCGAAACTAGGCCTGGGCCTCTTCGGCGGCGGGGGCTTCCTCGGCCTTGGGAGCGGCGGCGGCTTCGGCTTCGGCCTTCTTGGCTTCGATGCGCTTGAGGGCCTTTTCGCCGAGACGGGGCTTGCGCTTGCGGGCGGGCTTGGGCTGGAGCTCGAAGGAGGAGACGTCCTGGCCCTTGCGCTTGGCTTCGAACTTGGCCCAGATGCCGGCCTGCTTCAGCAGGGAGCGGACGGTGTCCGAGGGCAGGGCGCCGCGGGAGAGCCAGTCCATGACCGCGTCGACGTCGAACTTGATGACGGCGGGAGCGGCGGTGGGATCGTAGGTGCCGATCTGGGCGAGGAACTTGCCGTCGCGGGGAGAGCGCTTGTCGGCGACGACAACGCGGTACTGGGGAAGATGGCAGCGGCCCTTGCGGCTGAGACGAATGCGAGTTGCCAAATGAAGCCTCCGAAGCGGAATTCGGTATCAATTGATGTGGCGCAAATATAGGAAAGGTCGGGGGAAAAGTGTAGGGGGCCCCGCCTTTTCGGCAGGTCACTTTTCGGAGTTTAGGATTTTGGGGATCCAGAGCCCGTACTGCCACTCCATCAGCGCCGTGCCGGAGCGGATCTCCTCTTCGGTGGAGCGCTTGTGGAGCGCCAGCGAGTTGATCTGCGGCTTGGTGGCCAGCAGCGACTCCTCGAGGTCGAGCTCCTCGGCCATGGCCCGGCGGATCTCCTTGAGCCGGTCGAGCACGCGCGAGTCGGGCGAGGGGCCGGGGGCGTGGCGCGGACGGTGCGACCGGGGCCACTCCTCCTCGGGGATCTGGGCCGCGCCGCGGATCGTCTCGGCGAGCGAGGCGAGCGTGTCGGGGCCGAAGTGGCGGGGGAGCTTGGGGAGGTCTTCGGGCCGGACGGAGGCCTTGCCGACGAAGAGCCTGGCCAGCAGGACCAGCCGGTCGTTGTTGAGCACCTTGAAGGGGGGCAGGTCGCGCTTCCGGGCCTGCTCCTCGCGCCAGTTCCAGAGAACGCGGAGGAGCGCCTGGCCCCGGCGGTCGAGCTCGTTGTGGCCGGGGACGCGCCAGGGGTCCTCCTTGACGTGGACGGAGGGCTCCTGCGAGGTCTTCAGCAGGTGGGCGCACGACTCCTCGGCCCAGGAGAGGCGCCCCTTGGCGGCGAGCTCGTCGCGCATGCGGCCGACCATCTCGCGCAGGTAGGCGGTGTCGCCCGCGGCGTACTTCAGCATGTCGGGCGCGAGCGGGCGGCGGGCCCAGTTGGCCTGCTGCTTGGACTTGTCCAGGTGGACGCCGAACCAGCTCTCCACGAGGTTGCCCAGCCCGAAGGCGCGGTGGCCCAGCAGCCGGGCGCCGATCGCGGTGTCGACGATGCGCGCGGGGACGAAGTTCCAGAGCGAGCGCATCAGCCGCAGATCGTAGTCGCAGCCGTGGAGGAGGAGCGTCTTGCCCGCGAGGACGGCGGTCAGGCGTTCGTGGTCGAACCCCTCGAAGAAGGGGTCCACGATCCAGCAGTGGCCGGGGACGGCGATCTGCGCCAGGCAGATGCGGGCCTTGTAGTGGAAAAAGGAGTCGGCCTCGAGGTCGAGGACGATCTCGTCCTCGCCTTCCAACGCCTTCACGACGGCGTCGAACCCTTCCGGGTCGTCGATCAACTGGAATTCGGCCACGTCCCAAAGTTAGCTAGTTTTGCCCGCGTCCCCGCGCCATCAGGAGAGTCGACATGGCAGAGCAGAAGATTTCCCTCACCGGCATCAAGCCCACGGGCATGCCCCACCTGGGCAACTACCTGGGGGCCATCCGCCCCGCGATCCGCAAGACCGCCGAATACCGTGGGATCTACTTCATCGCCGACTACCACGCCCTGACGACCGTCTTCGACGGCGCCCTGATGCGCGACCAGATCGAGCGCGTGGCGGCCACCTGGCTGGCGCTGGGCCTCGACCCCGAAAAAAACCTCTTCTACAAGCAGAGCGACATCCCCGAGATCTTCGAGCTCTCCTGGATCCTCGGCTGCTTCACCCCCAAGGGGTTCATGAACCGCGCCCACGCCTACAAGGCCAAGGTCTCCGCGAACCAGGAGGCCGGCGAGGAGCCCGACGCCAACGTCGGCATGGGGCTCTACACCTATCCGCTGCTGATGGACGCCGACATCCTCCTCTTCGGCGCCGACATCGTGCCGGTGGGCAAGGACCAGAAGCAGCACGTGGAGTTCGCGCGCGACGTGGCGCAGCGCTTCAACCAGAACTACGGGACCGACGTCCTCAAGCTGCCCGAGCCGGTCATCGAGGAGAACACCGACGTGATCCCCGGGCTCGACGGCCGCAAGATGAGCAAGAGCTACGGCAACACCATCGAGCTCTTCCTCCCCTCCAAGCAGCTGCGGAAGAAGGTCAACAGGATCGTCACCAACTCGCAGGGCGTCGAGGAGCCGAAGGACCCGGACACCTGCCAGGTCTTCAAGCTCTTCTCGCTGTTCGCCACTCCCGAGGAGACCGCCGCGCTGGCCAAGCGCTACCGCGAGGGCGGCATGGGCTGGGGCGAGGCGAAGGGGGCTCTCTTCGACGTGCTGGAACGGGTCTTCGACGAGCCGCGCCGCCGCTTCGAGGAACTGATGGCGAACCGCGCCGAAATCCACGCGATCCTCAGGCGCGGCGCCGAACGCGCCCGCGACGAAGCCGCTCCGCGCATGGCCGAAATCCGCCGCCTCGTCGGGACGGACATCTATTCCAGGGATTAGGGATCAGGGATTAGGGATTAGTGCGTACAATGGCGCCGAAGGCGCGACGAAAAGAAGGGCTCCTTTCCGGAGCCCTTTTCCATTTACGCGAAGCGGAT
>CADBQJ010000267.1 GCA_902796785.1 Fibrobacter succinogenes | reverse complement strand
TCGCTTTGTTTCCAGCACTTTACAATTTCTGGGCAGCATTTAAGCGTAGGTAGTAGAGCACGACGAGCGCGGAGTAGGCCATGTCGCCGGTGAGACCGGCAATCATCAACCATTGCGGCGCAAAGCGGGCGGCTATGGCCAGGGCGAAGAGGTTGGCGACTCCGCCAATCAGGGTGATGGCCACGCAGGCGCGGATCCTTCGGTCCGCGAGGATTTGCGCCAAAGCCGGCATGCGCGCAAACTGCAGGACAATGCTGATCAGGAGGACGCGGATTGTCTGTTCGGCGAGTTCCATCATCTCAGGGGTCCACTGGAGCCCAAAGAAGAGCAGACGGGGCGTCCAGGCTCCCAACAGCGCCAGGGGAAGCGTTCCGAGCGAGGCAATTCCAGTGTAGGCCAGGGTGCGGCGGGATTTGTCCCAAAGGCCGAGCGATAGGCGACGCTGCGAGAAAATCTGCTCGGAGGCGAGGAATTGCAACGTGAAAGCCTGCAGCAGGATGATGATTTTGTAGGCGCTGGAGAACGCCGCCTTGTCGTCCGCCGCGCTCCAGCAGAGATTGACGGCATAGAGGATTGCCGGCAGGTAGGCGAAACCGGCGAGCGAACTGGTCGCATAAGGGACGGCTTTGCGCAGCACGATGGAGACCAGCTTGCGCTGGGAACGGCGAAGCGCGCGTCCCGTTTTCGGAAGCCGCGTCAGAGCGAAGCAGAAGGCCGGCAACGGAGCAATCGAGACCATCAGGCAGACCGCTTCGAGAGAGGGGCAGTCGCTCGCCCACAGAGCCAACCCGCCGACCAGGTAGGTGGCCGCATGAATCAGTTTAAAGCGGACGAGGTTTTTCCAGTCGCGCGTTCCCAGAAAGAACCACTCCACGATGGCCGGGGAGCAGAGCAACCCGAGCGCGAGGATGGCGCAGGGGAGCGCGAGCCCGTCCAGCGCGTGGGCGAATTGGGAGACGACGACCATCGCCGCGCAAGCGAAGGCCCCCAGCCCGACGCGGAGGCGGAAGATGGCTTGCGCAATGGAGGGGTTGCCGAGCCGCGTGGCGAAGAAGGAGAGGATCAGCGCGCCGGTCCCGAATTCGGCGATGACCGAGAAGATCGAAAGGTCGGTGGCGATTAGGACGTAATCGGCGAACGCGGCCGCGCCCAATGTGTGCGCCAGAAGGTTGTTGACGCAGAAGGCGAGGAGCTGGAACACGGCGCTGATCGCTGAAAGGCCAATGCCCACGCCCATTCTCTTCTTCAAGGAGCTGCTCCCCATTCCGAGTCCTACTCCTGAGAATCTTCCTTGTCCGGCGCGGGGTAGAGCGTTTCGCCAACGAGTTCGCCAAGAGGGGCGTTGGCCCAGTCGAGGTCGTTTACCTCGCGAACCTTTTTCCCCAGAAATTCGCTATGGCAATAGAGGTTGGGGACGCTCATGTTGCGGAGGTACGGCGCCGCCAATGAGGAAAAGCGCGCAATGAGCGGATTCGACGCTCCCGCCTCGATGCACTCAAACCCCATGGCCGGCGAGAAAAGCACGCGAAGGGCCATGTCGCTGAACTGGAAAAAGTGCCAAGGGCGTTCGTGCGCACAGTAGGAGTAGTGGGTTTCCACGAAAACCAGCCCGCCGATTTTCAGCATTTTGGCAATCTCCTGGGCCACCACCCAGGGCATGGCGAAATGCTCGAAACAGGCCGAGGAGTAGATGAGGTCGAATTTCTCATCGGGCCTGAAATAGGAGGAGAGCCGATGCGCGTCTCCGACCACGTCCACGTTGCGCCCGTCATAGAAGTCAAAGCCGGTGTAGGAGGCCTGGGAAAAAATCTCCCTTGCGCGCGATTTTCCCGTGACTTCGCGGCTGCCGATTTCCAGAATCCGCATTCCGGGTTTGTTTGCCAACTGCTGCAGGGTCTCCATCCAGCGAGTGTGCGAAATCTGCCGGCTCATCGGCACGTTGGGGCGGACGCGGGTGCTGTCCAAACGGGAATCGAGCCAAACCAACGCACGGCGCACCATAGCCAAAGGCTTCAGCAGGATTCGATGGAGGGGGCGGTTGCATTTCATTGCCGTAAAACTAGCTAGTTTTCCCGCCATGGACTTTGGTGCGCTTTTTGTGCTTTTCCATCCCGACCTTGCGTCCGTGTCCCGCAATGTCGGAGTGGCCCGGAGCTTGGGAGCGCGCGTGCTTTTGGTCGACAATACGCCCGAGCCGGTGGTGGATGAGGGGTGGGCGCTGCGAAACGGCTGCGCATTGATTCATAACGGAAATCGCGATGGCATTGCCGGCGCGCTGGAGAGGGGATTCGCGTGGGCGGAGCGACAGGGGCTGGAATGGCTGTTGACGATGGATCAGGACAGCGAAGTCGCCCGCGACTGGCTGGCGCTCCTGTTGGAAGCGGTGCCCGGCCTTGATCCGAAAACCGCTTTGGTCAGCGCCGAACATGTGACCGATGTCAGGACTTTTGGCGCGGAGTGCGTTTCCCGACCTGTATTGACGCCGGTCCGCGACACGATGACCAGCGGCAATCTCGTTCGCGTTGCATCTTGGAAAGAGGTCGGCGGATTCGACCGTTCGCTCTTTATCGACCAGGTCGACCACGATTTTTGCCTGCGGCTGCATGACGCCGGGTGGGATCTTTTTGAGCTCCGCGGAGCGAAAATGCCCCATCCGCTGGGCGATGTGACGGTGCATCGCTTTTTCTGGAAGAAATATCACCAAGTGAGCAACCATAGCGCACTTCGCAGATATACAATTACGCGAAACCGCTTGCGGATGATCTTCCGCCATTGCCTGCGCCACCCGAGATTCGCGGCGCGCGAGTCCCTTCATTTTTGGACCGAGCTGCTCTGCATCCTGCTCTACGAAAAGGAGAAGGCGCGGAAAGCGCGGATGACTCTTTTGGGAGCGCGCGATTTTATGTTGAGAAGGTGGGGCGGGCCTTCCGAATCCGTTCGTCGCGCGCTGGAACGCTAGCCCCAAAAGTCCGAGATGGTTTGCGCAAGATAGCGGAAGGGAGACTGCCTTCCGGCGATTTGCCTGCGGCGCTTGATCCCAATCCACCAGCACCGCGGGTGAACAAGCCCGGAGAGATAGCTTTTGTAATAGCGCTTTGCTTCCGTGATCTCGGCGCGTTCGGCAGGGGTGAAAAGCTTGGATTTCTCCAATGCCTCCAGCCGAGCGAACTGCATGGCCGCATATTGATTGCGCTTTGACCCTTTGCGGCTAAAGAGACGGCGCACGAACGAACCGAGCGACTGCATCGGCGAATTTGCGCCCAACGTCCCGGTGTCGTTTTTCCCGTGCTGGCGATAGAGGACGGTTGGCTGGTCAAGGTAGCCGATGCCGTTTCGGCGCGATGCGAGCAACGCTAGCCACCAATCATGATAGCGCTCTCCCTGCGGGGGGGGATTCTCCGCCAGCTCTTTGCGAAAGAGCGTGGTGCAGCCCGTGACGAAATTGCGGTAGAGCAGACAGCCGAACAGAGGGTCGGACCGACGGTTTTCGTATTGCGCGACGGAACGCGCGATTTCGTTCCCCTGAGTGTCTATGGCCACGAGGTCGCTGCAGACCAAGTCATGGTTTTCCAGCATCGGCGCCAAAAGTTCCAGCTTTTGCGGAAGCCAGACGTCGTCCTGGTCGGCGAGCGCGATAACCTGGTTTTTGCAGAGCGCGATGGCTTTGAAGAAGTTGTCGCGAAAACCGAGGTTTTTCTCGTTGAAATGGAGCTTGACGCGAGGTTCGGCCGCGGCTATCCGGCTCAGGATATCGCGTGTGGCGTCGGCGGAGCCGTCATCGCAGACCACGATTTCGTCTGGGGGCAATGTCTGGCTGAGGATGGAGTTGAGCTGCGCCTCGATGAACGGGGCGCCATTGTAGGTCGCCATTGCGACGGAAATGGGGGACCGAACTGCCATTTTTTTTGCGTTGCCTGAGGTGAATCTAGAATAATCCCTTTAAGCTATTTTTCCCTTCATGGAGTCCCGCCTCATTTCGTCTGAGGATACTTGCTGCGTCGTGGTGAACTGGCGCGCCGCCGCCGAGACGGCGGAATGCCTCGCCGCGCTTTTCGCCTCCGACTCCGCCCCCGGCCGCGCGGTCGTCGTGGACAACGGCTCCGGCGACGGTTCGGCGGAATTCCTCCGCGCCCGGATCGCGGAACAGGATCTCGCGGGCCGCGTCCTCCTGGTCGAGTCCCCGGAGAACGGCGGCTTCGCGAAGGGGTGCAACCTCGGGATCGCGGCGGTCCGCGAAACGTTCCCCGGGTCCGCGAAGGCCTGGTGGCTCCTGAACAACGACGCCCGCCCCGAACCGGGGGCGCTCGGCGCGCTGCTGCGCGCCCTCGGCGCCGGAGGCGCCGATTTCGCCGGTTCGCGCGTCGTCGCGTTCGACGATCCCTCGCGCGAGATCTCCGCGGGCGGCTGGATCGACGCGCGCACCGGCGCGAGCGCCCCCCGCCCCTCCGGGCACCCGCGCCGCGCGGACTACCTGGAGGGCGCTTCGCTCCTCTTCACCGAGCGCGCGGCGCTCGCCCTGGGGCCGATCCCCGAGGACTACTTCCTCTACTTCGAGGAGACCGACTACTGCTTCCGCGCCCGCGAAGCCGGGTTCGGGCTGGCCGTCGCGGAGGATTCCGCCGTGCGGCACCGCGTGGGCGCGTCGACCGGATCCGGCGCGGGCCGGGGGAAGGTCCCCGAATTCGCCGACTGCCTCCAGGCCGCGAACCGCGTCCGGTTCGCGCGCCGGCGCCTGCGCCGCCCGTTCTGGGCGTTCGCCGGCCTCTGCGGCTCCGTCCTCCTGCGCGCCCGCCGCGGGCAGTGGCGGCGCTGCGCGATCCTCGCCCGCATCGCGCTCTCCGAGCGGGCCTTCGGACGATTCGTGGACGAGCGCCGCGGAATTCCCGCCGTGGACCGCGGGCAGCGGGAGGGCTGATTCCAAAAGGCTATCTTTCGTCGAATGGACCTGAAGGAATCCGCGCGGAACGGTTCGGGAAAGCCCCTCGCCTGGGGGGCGTTCGCCGTCCTCTACGGTCCGGACCTGCTGACGGTCGCGCGCAACGTCGCCGCGCTCCGCGAAGCGGGGGCGCGCGTCCTCCTCGTGGACAACACCCCCTTCCGCGCGATGAGCGACGAGTGGTGCGACGCCCGCTTCTGCGACGTGGTCCGCAACGGCAACCGCGACGGCGTGGCCGGCGCCTTCGAGGAGGGCTTCCTCTGGGCCGAGCGCGAAGGGCTGGAGTGGGTCCTGATCCTGGACCAGAGTAGCCGCGTGGACGCCTCCTGGCTTCTTCCGCTGCTCGACGCCGCGTCGACCGCGCCCGATTCCGCCGCCCTCTTCTGCCCCGAGCACGTCGAGGGGCGGAAGGCCGTCCCCGCCGGGCCGGAGCGGATCCGGCGGGTGCGCGAGCGCGCCGTGGCGGCCAACGGGAACCTGGTGCGCGTGGCCGCGTGGAAGGCGGTGGGCGGCTTCGACCGCGCGCTCTTCATCGACCGCGTCGACCAGGACTTCTGCCTGAAGCTCGGCTGCGCGGGCTACGGCGTGTTCCGCCTGATGGGGGCGAAGATGGTCCGGCCGCCGGGAGGCGCGACCTTCCACAGGTTCTTCTGGCGCAGGCGCCAGCGCGTCGCCAACCTTCCGCCGGCCAGATGGTACACCACCACCCGCAACCGCATCCGCGTCGCCGGGCGCTACCTGTTCCGCCGGCCGGAGGTCGCCTGGTCCGAGTTCGTCCATTTCCTCCGCGAATACTTCTGCATGCTGCTGTTCGAGGATTCGAAGACGGCCAAGATCGAGGCCGTCTGCCACGCCCTGGTCGACTGCGTTTCCGGACGCGGAGGGGCTCCGTCGGGTCCGCGCCGCGCCCCCTGATCCCGCCATGGCGGCGGTCCGGTTAAGCTATTTTTCCGGCTGATCCCGCGATTATGAAAGCCTACGTCCTCCGCCGCCTGCTGCTGATGGTCCCCACGCTGATTGGGATTACGCTGGCGCTCTTCCTGCTGATCCAGCTGGTGCCCGGCGGCCCGGTGGAGGAGGCGCTCTCCAGGGTCCGCGAGGCGGCCGCCCAGACCGCCGGCGCCGACGCCGCGCACGCCGTCTCGCAGGAGGAGATCGACCAGATCCGC